>JBGTIL010000327.1:0-2949 GCA_041745695.1 Chitinophagaceae bacterium
TTCGCTTCCGCTTTTGGTTTCTTCGATCCTTTCGGAGTAAAAATTGCCAGCATTCTTTTTCCTTCCAGTTTAGGCATGCTTTCCAGTGTTCCTACTTCGGCAAGGCGTTCTGCAAATTTCAACAGTAACAGCTCACCGCGGTCTTTAAATTGGATGGCCCGGCCTTTAAACTGCACGTAGGCTTTCACCTTATTGCCGTCTTTTAAAAAACCTTCTGCGTGTTTTGATTTAAAGTCGAAGTCGTGGTCGTCGGTGTTGGGCGTAAAACGGATCTCTTTCATCTCCGTAGTTTTGGCCTTCGCCTTCATTTCCTTTTCCTTCTTCTTCTTATCGTATAAAAATTTATTGTAATCGATGATCTTACAAACCGGTGGATCTGCCTGCGGTGAAATTTCCACCAGATCGAGCTCCTGGGCCTGCGCCATTTTCTGGGCTTCTCCTGTTGGATATATGCCAACAGTTACATTGTCTCCCACAAGGCGCACCTGGGCAACCCTGATGTGATGATTGATGCGGTGCTCCGCTTCTCTACGTACAGGAAATCTTCCCCTTCCAAAACCTCCGCCGGGCCTGTTAAACCCACCTTTACTTGGTAATGCCATTTACATTTTTTTGTGAATAATATTGATGCAGCTAACTATCCCATCCGCCGTTACCGAAAATACTTATCAAAAAGGTTTTTCAGCCCCGTTTTTTTCGGCGGCTGATTTTTAAATATATCAGGGCTTACGCTCCCCTTCTCTCTGCCACTTCCTCAATGATCTCGGATACGAACAGCGCCACTTCTTTTGTACCCAAATCACCCTGTCCCTGTCTCCTCACAGCAACCTTTCCTTCGGCCACTTCCTTCTCCCCTATCACCAGCATGTAGGGTACTTTCATTAACTCTGTGTCCCTGATCTTTCTTCCTATCTTTTCGCTCCTGTCGTCGATTGCTACGCGAATATCAGCTTTTTTCAATGTTTGTAAAACATCTTTTGCATAGTCCAGGAACTTGTCCGATATCGGCAGAATCTTCACTTGCAGCGGCGCCAGCCAAACCGGGAACTTACCTGCATAGTGTTCCAGCAAAAATCCTATAAACCGCTCGTGCGTTCCCAGCGGCGCTCTGTGAATGATAAGCGGGGTTTCGGGTTCGTTGTTCTGGTTGGTGTATTGTAGGCCAAACCTCCTGCCCTGCGCAAAGTCGACCTGGTTGGTTGCCAGGGTGAATTCCCTGCCAATGGTACTCCAGATCTGAACGTCGATCTTTGGTCCGTAGAAAGCGCCTTCATCCGGTACTTCCACGTAAGGGGTGCCTGTGTCTTTCAGAACCTGCCTTACCATTTCTTCTGTTTCCAGCCACAGGGCCGGTTCGTCGATATATTTTTGTCCCAGTTTGGCAGGATCATGCAACGACAGGCGCATCACGTATTTATCAATACCGAAGATGCTGAAGTACTTGAGGTACATCTCGTTCACCGACCTGAACTCCGCTGCGAATTGTTCTTTGCTGCAGTATATGTGTGCATCGTTCATGTGCAGACAACGAACCCGCATCAACCCAAACAACTCACCACTTTGCTCATAGCGGTAGCAGGTTCCATACTCGGCCAGGCGCAGGGGAAGGTCTTTATAACTATGGTGTTCTGCAGCAAAAATTTTGTGGTGGTGCGGACAATTCATCGCCTTCAGGTAATACTTCACACCCTCCAGCTCCATTGGCGGGTACATACTATCCTCATAGTAAGGAAGGTGACCGCTGGTGAGGTAGAGACTTTCCTTAGCGATATGCGGTGTTACTACACGCTTGTACCCCTGTGCATTTTCTGTTTCTTTGGCAAGCCTTTCCAGTTCCTCAATAATGATGGTACCGTTCGGCATCCACAAAGGCAACCCTGGTCCTACGTCTTCATCCATCGTGAAGATGCCCAGTTCTTTACCAAGCTTTCGGTGGTCACGCTGCTTGGCTTCTTCGAGCAGGAGCAGGTACGCATCCAATTCTTTTTGGGAAGGGAAGGTTACTCCGTAGATGCGGGTGAGCTGTTTGTTTCTTTCATCGCCCTTCCAGTAAGCACCTGCAATATTGGTAAGCTTGATTGCTTTTATAAATCCTGTGTTAGGAAGGTGAGGTCCGCGGCAGAGATCGGTGAAACCACCTTGCGAATACAAGGTGATTTTTCCATCTTCCAGACCCTGCAACAGGTCCAGCTTGTATTCATCGCCTTTATCGCTAAAGTAAGCAACGGCATCGCTTTTGGAGATCGGCTGACGCAGGTAAGCACTGTTCTTCTTACCCAGCTCCGTCATCTTTTTCTCAAGCACCTGCAGATCGGCTTCGGTGATAGAACCGTTGCCGAGATCGACGTCATAATAAAAGCCATTGTCCAGCGCCGGACCCACCCAGAATTTAGCACCAGGAAATTGCGCTTCGATGGCCTCTGCCATCAGGTGTGCCGAGGAATGCCAGAAAGTATTCTTACCTGCGTTATCTTCCCAGGTTAATAGTTTTAAAGAAACATCTTTTGCTAAAGGCCGTGTCGCATCCCACACTTCACCATCCACTTCCGCTGCTAAAACTTTACGTGCAAGTCCTTCAGAGATTGATTTCGCAACGTCGAGTGCCGATGTGTTTTTTTCGTACTGACGTTGTGCCCCATCGGGTAAGGTAACTGTAATTAACTCCATATAAGAGCGGCAAAATTAACAAACTCTTGCCACAGTACGACCGAAGCCACCTTTCGTTAATAGTTAATTTCGACGATTGATGACAGCAGGTTTAAAGATATTATCGCTCTCCTTTATTCTGACACTTGCTTGTTTTTGTGCAGGCGCACAAAAGCTTACCGGCATCTGGCGCGGCTATTTTGTAACAGAAACAGGTGATGAATACCGGCTCGAATTCCAGGTAAGACAATCAAAATCATTAGGTGTCACAGGTGTTTCTTATTCGTACCTCGATAAAAGATT
>JBGTIL010000328.1:0-3409 GCA_041745695.1 Chitinophagaceae bacterium
CATAAGTTACAAACACCTTGCAGCAGCAGCGCTGGTTTTGAACGTAATGAATATTCCTTTCATTGTTGGCATTGGTATGACCATTTCGGTGTCTCAAATGGTATCGCTTTCCAACGGACGGGATGATGTGCCCGCTGTATCGCACTATTTTTTCAATGGCTTTCTCCTTTGTACGCTCACAGCTGTGCTCATTGCGGTCGGTCTTGTGCTGGGAAGGGGAGTGCTAGCGCACCTTGGTCAGGATGCTGAAGTAGTGGCGCTCGCTTTGCCATTTATGAAATTACTCGGACTTTCTGTGATCCCGATGATCTTGTTCATGACGCTGAAACAATTTGCGGATGGACTGGAGTATACAAAAACAGCTATGTTGCTGTCGCTCCTTGCGCTTCCATTTAATATATTACTCAACTGGCTGCTTATTTACGGCAACTGGGGCTTTCCGAGGATGGAACTTACAGGTGCTGGTTGGGCCACCATTATCACGCGAACTACGGTATTTCTGGCCCTCGGGGTCGTTATCTTACGTCATCCTGTTTTCCGGAGGTATATGAAAGAACGCCATCTGCAATGGCACCTGAATCGGAAAACATGGAGCCGGCTGCTGGCGATCGGCATACCCAGCAGTTTACAAATCGGCATGGAGGCTGGTGCCTTTGCCTTGTCCGGAATCATTATTGGAACAATTAGCGTCGTAGCGCAGGCGGCACACCAGATTGCACTAAGCTGTGCGTCTTTTACATTTATGGTCTCGCTGGGGCTGGCACAAGCCTGTTCCATCCGCACCAGCAACGCCCTGGGCAATGCAGACTGGTTACGGATCAAAAAGATCGGGGCAAGTACGCTTCTTGTGGCACTTATTTATGGAGTGTTCTGTGCAGTTGGTTTTGCGCTGCTTAGAAACTGGCTTCCCCTCTTCTTCACCACTAACGCAGAAGTACTTCAACTAGCCGGGGTGTTGCTGTTGCTGGCTGCCGTATTTCAGATTTCCGACAGCACCCAGGCTATCGGGGCGGGTCTGCTCCGGGGCATAAAAGACGTCAATCTCCCTACTATTCTGATCGCCATTGCTTACTGGGTGGTTGGGCTGCCCGTTGGCTATTTTTTCGCAGTAAGGTATAAGTTGGGAGCACAGGGTTTGTGGTTAGGTTTGATACTCGGTCTGACGCTTTCCTCCATTCTCCTGATCTTAAGATTCCGCGGGCGGGTGGTGCGACAACTGGCAATACCCGGGGCAACCTGACCCTGTCATCAGGAGCTGCAAGACAACATCGAAGATCCTGCCTTCTGCCCGGCCCAGTCGGGCCGGCGGGTAAAAAACTCAACCTGGTCCTCGGCGTAGGGACGCTTCATTTGTTCATGTAAAGATTCAAACAACGCTGCATCGCCGCGGCTCAGATTTTCAATGGCTTGCAGCAGCATGTAATTTCTCAGTATGAATTTGGGATTAACCGCATCCATAGTTGCGGCGGTTTCACTTGCTGGCCGTATGTTTTGCTCCAGCCTGGTAAAATAGGCACGCATAAACTGCACAAAGCTTTCCCTTGCAGCCACGTCAGGCTGAGTGTAAAAAGCGGGGGAAAAATGATCTAGTAACGGCTCTGTTTGATCGGTGGGTGCAGCTGATGCGAGAAGTCTGAAAAAAATGGTCATGTCTGGCTTCAGCAGGGTGAGCATGTTACCGAGGTTGGTGAAAAGACCCGCGTCTTCGGGCTCAAGCGTTTCCAATCCCAATTTTTCACCCATCATTGTGTAATAGGCTTTCCAATATACTTCGTCATAAGCATCGAGGCTTGCCTGCAATTCCCCCGTGGCAGGAAAGAGTGGTGCCAGCGCTCCGGCCAAACAGCTAAGGTTCCACTTGGCCACTCCGGCTTGTTTACCGAAAGCGTACCGGCGTCCGGGGAGGTCGGTTGTGTTAGGTGTGAACCCAGGATCATATTGATCGAGAAAGGAATACGGTCCGTAGTCAATGGTGAGTCCGAGGATAGACATATTGTCTGTATTCATTACACCGTGCACAAAACCTACACGTGTCCATGCTACCATCAGGTGAGCGGTTCTTTCAACCACTTCCTGGAACCACCGAATGATCTTATTATCACCGTTGAGGTGGGGATAGAAGTTTTGGATGGTCCAGTCTGCCAGTTTCAACAGCAACTCCGTATCACCTCTCGCAGCGAGCATCTCAAAGTTTCCGAATCGCAAAAAACTCGGCGCAACCCGAAGCACAATAGCTCCTTTTTCGTAAGCTGCGTTGCCATCGTAAAACATATCTCTTAAAACGTCGTCACCGGTAGTTACGATCCCGAGGGCGCGGGTGGTGGGCACACCGAGGTGAAACATAGCTTCACTCATGAGGTATTCCCGAACAGATGACCGCAGTACTGCACGCCCATCCGCACGACGGGAATAAGGGGTGGGTCCTGCGCCTTTCAATTGTAGTTCGTTCAAACGATCATTAACCCTGGTATCGCCGAGCGTGATGGCTCTTCCATCTCCGAGCTGACCTGCCCATGAACCAAATTGGTGACCCGCATAGCAGGCAGCGTAGGGCTTCATGGTAGGTGTTACCAGGTTACCGCCAAGTATCTCAATGTCATTTGCATTGGGGGTTTCACTTAGGCCCAGGTCCTGGGCAAGTTCTGCCGACCAGGCCAATAGTGCAGGTTGGGCTACAGGTGTGGGTTCCACCTCACTGTACAATACCCCCGGTGTTTGTCTAGGGTGCTTGTCGCCCGTGCGGTCGCCGGGAAAAGTTTGAACAAAAAGATTACTAAAGATCAGGGAGCTCAGGTGAGCATTATTGTGAGTCAAGATTGTAAAATTATAAATCGCGGCGGCAGGCGGAAGTACTACCTGTAACCGATCAACGACGTTGTACCAGTGCAAAACATGTTCCGCAAACTCTGTGCTGCTTCCGGATTTTTCAAGTGCCGTGTAATAAACAGCAAAGCCTCACTCGTGAGTAAGGCTTTGCTGAACAAAAGGACTGACCACTATTTTTTAATAAGCTGGATATTTCTTTTCTCGTTATCCCATGTTGCCCGAAGTGTGTAGACACCTTTTGGCAGCCTGTTGACGTTGATGGTGAGCTGATTGCTTCCAGCAGGCAGCACACTGTTTTGCTGGTGTACCACGGCTCCCTTGTTATCAACGATGGCAACCTGAACCCTGGATCCGCTTGCGAGTGTAATATTTACGTAAGCGTTGTCTGCAACAGGGTTTGGATATACACTGAAGTTCTGCTTCGTGTTGCAATTTGATTTAAGAATGGTGCTGAGTGAACGACGTCCGTCGCGGGCAATTTCAACTACTCTGTAGAAAGCGTTCTCTCCAGGGGTTCCGTCTTTGTAGCGGAAGGTTTGTTCAGCTGCATTCTGGTTGTCGAACGGCACGGTGCCTATGCTTG
>JBGTIL010000329.1:0-2261 GCA_041745695.1 Chitinophagaceae bacterium
TCGATTAATGCCTGGCTTATAGCGCTATAATCCACGCGAATTTGGTAAAGTTAAAATAATGTTAAAGCAAGCGATCGGTAAAAATTTGAAATCTCTTTTACAATATTGTTTAAAGTTCATTTCAAGTGCAGTTGTTGCAGCGTAAGCCACCGAGCAAGTCGCTATTGTAATTTTGTTTATCCGATTTGATCTTTGCCGGATAAATATTATAGTATGCGTTTAACGGGTACAGATCGCCAGGCGAAGATTAGTATTATAGACCAGTGGAAACAATCTGGTCTCTCACAGAAAGAATTTTACCAACAGCAAAATATTCCGGCTCATGTGTTTTACTATTGGCACAAGTGTTACCGTGACGAGCAGTATAAGCCTTTGCGCAAATCTTCTGCAGGGTTCGTTCAATTAACCACTCCTGCCTCCGCAGGTAATATCGAACTACAACTGCCGAACGGTACGCGTATTATTTTCAATGAGCCCGTTTCAGCAGATTACTTAAAAGCATTGATCGGGTAACGATGCTTCATCTTTCACCTGCCGTTAACTACTTTCTGTTTAGCCAGCCAGCCGATATGCGCAAGGGTTTTGATAGTTTATCGGGCATCGTTTCCTCTCAGATGCACGGTAAGGTACTGGACGGTTCTGTTTTCATTTTCCTAAACCGCAGCCGGACACATATCAAACTACTGCACTGGGAAGGAGATGGCTTTGCACTGTATTACAAACGGCTCGAAGCTGGCACGTATGAATTGCCTGCCTATGATGCCACCGGCGCTAGCCTGCGCGTTACCTACCAGCAGCTGCAATTTATGTTGCAGGGTGTGGCGCTAAAAAAGATCGAGTACCGCAAACGGTATCAAAAAACCGCCTGAAAAATAAAATCAAAAAAAGTAGTGCCTTTATACACAAATCCACTGTATAACTTAGAGGCGTAGTAATTGGTTGTAATCCTTTGTCAGCATAGCTTTGACGGCAGTTAATGAGCACTACAGAAAACATAGATTACAAGAAGTTATTCGAGCAGGCGCAAGCCGCCATCAAGGAAGCGCAAAGCGAGATTGCATCTCTTCATCAGGAGCTGGCTCAATTAAAGAAACTCATCTTCGGATCCCGCCAGGAGCGGTTTGTGCTTTCTCCTGCCCCGGCTGGCGTCGTTCAAGGTACGCTTGCTCTTTCTGATGAAGTAATCACTGAGTTAAAGGTGACTCCAGAAACCGTTATCGTCCGTCAGCCAGCCAAAGTAGAAATTGTCACCCAGCGAAAGACACATCCTTCCCGCGTATTACCGGCTTACCTGCGCCGGGAAGTGATCGTCCTGGAACCAGGTAAAGACGTCACCGGTCTGCGCCGACTTGGCTTCGAAGTCACTGAAGTGTTGGAATATCTGCCCGGAGAATTGTTTGTAAAACAATACCTGCGTCCCATCTATGTGCAACCCACGCCGATGGAGGAAACAGTGTTCATCATCGCTTCCCTTCCAGGAAGGATCATGGAAAAGTGCATGGCCGGTGAAGGACTGCTGGCACAAATGGTGGTAGATAAATATATGGACCACCTTCCTATAAACCGCCAGCTGCAGCGCTTTGAGCGCACAGGCGTTACCATAGCTCAAAGCACCAGCAATGACTGGATGAGAAACGTGCTGAACAGTCTCAGTGGCTTGTATGAACTACACAAAAAGCAAGTGCTTGATACCCACTACCTGCATGTGGATGAAACAACGATCAAGGTGCAGGATGAAAACAAAAAAGGAAAAACGCATCTCGGTTATTACTGGGTCTATCACAACAGTGAAAATAAATTGGTGCTCTTCGACTACCGGACCGGTAGAGGAAGAGAAGGACCGAACGATATCTTAAAAGATTTTACCGGCCACCTGCAAACCGATGGTTACGGCGTTTATGATGACTTTGATAAAAGGCCAGGCATTACACTCATGCATTGCATGGCGCACGCACGCCGATATGCATAGTAGAATAATATGCAAAGCCAACGCCCCAACTATCCGTTTTTCAGCTTATATCACACCGTTAGCTTTGCATATTAATTTTACCGGCCGAACTCGCTAAGCCATTCCAACAATTTGTTATTAGCCAACCAGGCGGGTATATTTTCCGGTTTAGCTTCTGAATAAGCACTTTCAAGAGCCTCGCGCTTTTTCTTTGAGTCTGCCCGTGCATATATTTCCGTGGTTTTTACAGATACATGTCCCAGGATATCCCTTATGTATACAAGGTTAACTCCAGCCTGGAGCAGGTGCATGG
>JBGTIL010000330.1:0-7343 GCA_041745695.1 Chitinophagaceae bacterium
AGCCCCAAACTATGCAGCAACGCCCGCAGTACGGGGATATATTGCGAGAGGTTTTTGATTACCTGAATTTTACTGTCAAACGCTTACACAGCATGGGTATCGTCGACCTGCTGATAGACCCTGGTTTTGGCTTTGGAAAAACGAGCCAGCATAACTTCCGGCTTCTAGCTGAACTTGGCTTTTTCGCAGAACTGGAAAAAGCGCTGGTGGTGGGTGTATCGCGCAAAGGGATGGTGTATAAAACCCTGGGTACTACAGCAGCCGAAGCATTAAATGGCACTACTGTTTTACACACTATGGCGTTACTCAACGGAGCTTCTTTGCTGCGGGTACACGATGTAAAAGAAGCAATGGAAGCTGTTGTGTTGGTGCAACAACTTCAGCAAAAAGAATCTAAAAACGGTGTCATGTAATTCCTGTTTCTAAATGGAAATTGCGCCGTTGCGCGCAAAGAAAAAAGCAACCAATGGGCTGCTTTTTTCTTTCCTATGCGAACTTATTCATTATGTTATTGCGGCATCTGTGGCTGCGGCTCAACACCCGGAGGCATCTGTGGTTGCGGTGGTGCCACATCTGAAACCGACATTACGGTTACATCAAAAATCAGGTGCTCAAAAGGTTTAATGTCCGGAGACGGTGACTGGGCTCCATAAGCCAAGGTTGAAGGAATATAGAATCTACCCTTGCCGCCTTCTTTTAAAAAGCGAATGCCTTCATCAAAACCCCTGATCATTTGGCCTGTACCCACCTGGAAGGTAAGCGGTTCCGTATGTTTAAATGTGTTGTCCATGTTGGTGTCGAAAACCTTTCCACCGAAAGTTTGACCCTTGTACATTACCGAAACGTATTTGCCTGAATCTGCCTGCGCGCCAGTGCCGGGCTGTAGGATCTCGACGTAGGTACCCAGTGGTGATTTTTGTGCAGTAACACCTTTTTTATCAACGAATGCTTTCACAACGCTTTCTTCGCGTTTGACCACTACCGCTTTTTCAGCATCTTCATCCACTTTGGCTTCTTCTGCCGTATTAAAAACTTTCAGCACCTTGAAAGTGGTGATCATCTTATCGCCGTTCTTGTACTTGGTTTGCTGTAAGATGGTAGGGTCTTTTTTAATAAACGTGTCCAGCATCTGTACGGCGTAAATGCTATCGCCTTCCTTGATAAGCGTAAAAACTTCCGATGGATCGTAGGGCTTTTCAGAAGCCGTGTTGATCTGAAAATACACAGGCAGGGATTTGTAAGTGTTAAACATCATACTATCCTTAATCTTGGTAGTGATGTGCATCTTAACAAACTTCCCGTTCTCTACCTTTTTGCCTTCTTTGCTTGCAAAAAGTTTATAAGGCATGCCGCCCTTTGTTTTTTTAAAATCTACCTGGTTGCAGCCTGCCGCCATAAGCACGATGCCTGCCGAGAAGAGAATTGTTTTTACTGATTGCATTGTTTTAATTTATTGTAAAAGGAGTTTGTTCTCATTAATCACCTGTTTAAAACGCTTCACTGTCTCAGGAAGCAAGGCGCTGTCTCTTCCGCCTGAGGCATTAAAATGTCCGCCACCGCTAAAATATTGACGCGCAAATGTATTGCAATCGAAGGAACCTTTGCTGCGGAACGACCATTTGCGTTCTTCGTCCCGGTCTATCACAAAACCCGCCAGTTTGATGCCCTGGATTGACAACGGATAGTTCACCAGCCCTTCGGTATCGCCGGTTTTAATACCGTATTTCAGCAAGTCGCTTTTAGGAATGCTTATAAGCGCTGTATTCAACTCATAAAAGACCTCCATCCTGTTGCTCAGCACATGTCCCAGGAACCGCAACCGGTTCTCCAGGTTGTTGTCATACAGCGCTTCATGCACTTTTACATGTTCGAGCCCCTGCTCTTTAAGTGCTGCCACCATGTGGTGCACACTGGCATGGGTAGACGAAAAACGAAACGAGCCGGTATCTGCCACCACACCAGCGTACAGGCATTCAGCTACTGAACGATTGATTTTATCGCGGTGACCCGATTCAACAATGAAGTCGTACACCATCTCGCATGTAGAACTTTTAGCGGCATTTGAAACGCCAAAGTCAAACGCGGCAGTGTCCGGCTCACGGTGGTGATCAATCAGAATTTTAGTGCAGGAAAGGGCAGCCAGCTTAGGGGCCAGGGATTTGGTACGGTCAAAATGATTATAATCCAGGCAGAACAACCAATCTGCGGCATTCAGCTTTTCTTCAGAAGCCGCTTTGAATGTCTCAAAATCAAGCACTTCGGTTACGCCGTCCATCCAATTTAGCCATCGCGCCCAGTTGGTGGGAGAAATCAATTGAACCTGGTGTCCAAATTGGCGGAGAAAGTTGCATAGCCCCAGCGCCGAACCCATAGCGTCAGCGTCTGGCTTCTGGTGCATGGTAATGACGATGTTTTTTGAAGGCTGTACCAGCTGACTGTATATTTCTGAAATGGGCTGCATAAAAGAGGCGCAAAAGTAGTTCAAATGCTGCAGTATCAGATTCGTTTAAGGGAGTTTAAGTTTTCTTTTGACCAGGAGGTCAGGATGTGCATGTTGCCTGCGCGCTCCTTCCTGACAGGTGCTGAGTGATCAGCACCCTACACACATTTCCAGAAAAACAAAGTAGTGCAGTGTGTCTGACCGGTACAATCAGGATGGGCTTGTGGCCATCAGCTGGTCGTGGAGAGGAGCGGCAGGCCGGAGTTATACATTTTGGGCGTGACGGGTGAGGCCTCAACAAGAAACGATAAACGTCCTATCATTGTTTCTGGAGATAAAAGCAGGCCGAATCTCCTTCACCACAGTCGTTGAGTATTTTTGCATGTTTCTTAAAAGAGTCATGCTGTTCTGGCGAAAAAATGTCTGTTTCGTCTACAAGTGACAGCCCTTGCCGGTATTTTTCACTGCCCACAAATTGAAGATCATAAGAGTCGTATTCAATATCAGTGATTACAAATCCCGATTGTTTAGAGAGCAGTTCCATACTCCTTTTCGTGTGCAGGAAGAAATGCCTCGGAGCATCCAACTGAACCCAGTGCACACCATAGGTTCGCCATGCATAGGAAGCTGCAACTGGTACGCGTATAAGCACTTTACCACCGGTTGTGAGCAGGCTGTTACAGTCTTCCAATACCGACAGGGGTGCGTCCATATGTTCGAAAGCATGATGCATCATGATGAGATCGTACTGCTCCGTAAGTTGGTTAAGGTTCTTTTTGTGAATGGTAACGCCGCAGGTATAATTGATGTCCTGATTAATATAAGGATCCACTCCGCTGATGTTTGTAAAGCCATCGTTGTGCATCCTGAGCAACAATTCGCCGGCGCCACAACCAATATCTAAAATTTTTGAATCGTTGCAGGCGAGTCCCTTCTTTAACCATGGATAGTAACTGCTGTATTTGGATGCAACCGCTCTCCCGATCCATGAAGAGCCGGTCAGATAATAGCGCAAAGCTTTTTTCTTAAACATCCGCTTTGCCGTTTTCAATGGGGATCGCCGAATAAAATGATCTTCCCCTTTGTTCTGGTAGGAATAATAATTTTCCGGGTAGTAGTGTGCGATGTTTTGGGGGATGTCTTTAATCTGCAGGCAGCCGCAGGCGTTGCATTCGAGGTATTCAAACTCGTCTCTGAAACCGAACATCATTTCCTTAACAAGGAACGGCCGGTTGTCTTCTGCATTGCCACAAATTCTGCACTCCTGTTTTACCATACAACCTGGCTGTCTGTTGAATGAAGTGGCTGTTAAAGCCGTTTCAACGCACACACAGAGCAAATTTTAAACCATATCTCCAACTGTAGGTTTCTGCCCCGCTCCTGTTGCACCCCCGGAATGGAACTGGTGTTAAAAAGTTTAGCCCATTGAATCCGCTTTTTTACTGCTGCCTTTTTTTGTTACCGCGCGTTAAAACCTATCTTCGCCGCGCAAAAAATTAAACATGACAAACAGAACATTCACAATGATAAAACCAGATGCCATGAAAAATGGACACGCTGGTGCCATACTCGACAAGATCATTAAGGCGGGATTCAGAATTGTTGCATTAAAGCAAACCAGGCTAAGCACAGAAAGCGCAGGTGCATTTTATGATGTTCACAAGGAGCGTCCATTTTACGGTGAGCTGGTATCGTTTATGAGCAGCGGTGTAATTATAGCGGCGATCCTGGAGAAAGAGAACGCTGTAAGCAGTTTCCGTACCCTCATTGGTGCGACGGATCCAGCTAAGGCCGAGGAAGGAACGATCCGTAAAGAGTTTGCAAAATCTATGGGCGAGAATGCCGTGCATGGTAGTGATAGTGATGAGAACGCCGACATTGAAGGTTCGTTCTTTTTTTCCGGGCTGGAAAAGAGCTAGTACCGGTTACAACCTGAACTAAAGAAATGTCCTGAGTTAGGAAACTCAGGACAGCAGAGGTTAGAAATAGTAAGGCCCGGTCGCAAAAGATTGACCGGGCCTTTTATTGTTTAAGCGATCATTTTACTTAGAGTTCTTTGCTTTCTTTTTTGACCATGTTGTTTTGGACACCCCGTAAAGTATATCCCATTTTTCGTAGAAGAGTGATTAATCCCCTATCGCCCGGCAGGTGACCTGCACCCACTGCTATCACTACGGAACCTTCCCCCATTATTCGCTGGAGCTTTGCAGCCCATCGTGCATTCCGGTTGTATAACAAGATATCAGTAAATTGTTTCATACCGGCTTCGTCACTCAAAGTGATCGCCTCCAGCTTTTTGAGGTCCTGGCTGCGGTAGGCATTAACCATCGTTTCGAATTCTTTATTCTTGGTTCCTTTGGCGTCGCTTTCTACATACTCCAACAATTGTTTTGCCTGCAGTGTGTAAGGTATGCTGTCGAAAATGCTCATCTGAAACGCCATTGTCTCCAGACCTTTAATAGACTTATCATGATACTTGGCTTCCTTCATTACGAGCTGCTCCATGGCTATGGCATTGTCGCAATTGATTGCATTTTGCATGAGGGTGGAGGCAGCAAGCAGCGGTTTAAAGGTTTCCAGCATATTGAATGGCAGTAGGCCTGCTCCTTTTGAGAAAAAGGCTTTCACTTTGGCATACTCTGCAGGCGTCAGCAAGTCGGCAAGTGTGGTATCGCCGTTCATTTTCATTTTCGTCATCGCACCCATGAGTTCAAACATATTGTCCATGTCCAGCTCAAGGTATACATCGTCCGACCTGCGGATCGCGCTGCGCAGACTGTCGCTAAGCTGGATGTCATCGCCGCAGATCATGTGGATGGTGCCAAACAAATAGGATGGCTTCGCAAGTCCGTTACCACTGATCTTCCACAAGAGCGTCTGGTCTTTTTCGCCCTGTGCAGCAGCGGACAGACCAATAAGCCCGGTAGCAATCCATAACAAAAATTTTCGCATAATAGCTTTTAGGCGGCAAGCTTTCCAGTCTGCTGCGGTTACGAAAGAGTAATCTGTCACTTAAGATACGACAGCTTCCTGTCCATACATCTGACTTTTAAATTTGAGCGAGGGTGAAGGCAGTAACTCACCAACTTGAAGTTCCTCCCACTTGCTATCTACCGCCTGAATGGTTGCTTCGTTAGCCACGATAATGTTTGGCCAGTCTCTGGCAAAGTTATCATACTGTTTTGTCTTCCTGGTGCCATCGAGCCCCATACAATTAAACGTCTTACCGCCGTGGATGACAGCGGGACGTTGAGACAAAATCGAATCTCTTTTCGGATCAAGGTTATTACAGAAACGCCACAATGCGGTACCCAGGTCATTAGCATCCACGGTTCCTTCTACGTAAAGAATCATTTTGATTCCTTCCAGTTCAACCGACTTACAAAGCGCCTCGTGCAGTTCGCGCACGTGACCTTTTCTGTTTTTTTCAACAGACACGACCACCACGGGTATATTTAAGTGGAGCAGGTTTGTATTGACTGATTTGATTTCTGCAAAAGTTTCGAACAACCCTTTCGACAACTTCATTCCATCAACGGTTAGAGAGTTGTCGTCGCGCTCTTCTTCGTACTTGCTGGTGCCATCGATACACATCTTCCCACCGAAGCCCATTTTACTGCAGCTGTGATCAAGAACGTCCATCGGTCCCTGGGAAAAATAAATGTCAGTAGCAGGGTCCAGGTGTTTAAATACGTACTGTGCCAGCTGGGTGTAATTCTGTATTACAACATGCTGGTCGGCGAGCACTAAAATTTTGTTGAACATCATTTGTCCCGCCCCCCACATGGCATTCATCACTTTCTGTCCCTGCCCTGCATATTCCTTATTAATCTGGGCAATAACGAGGTTATGAAAAACACCCTCTACCGGCATGTCCATATCGAGTATTTCCGGGATCATCGTCATCTTCATCGGTGCCAGGAAAATTCTCTCTGTGGCTTTTCCCAACCAGGCATCTTCCTGAGGTGGTATGCCAACGATGGTTGCCGGGTATATGGCATCCTTCCGATGAGTGATGGCTGTGATGTGGAACCTGGGATACCAGTCGGGGAGCGAATAATAACCGGTATGATCACCAAAAGGGCCTTCCCATATCAGTTCATCAGCGGGGTCGACATAGCCTTCAATGATAAAGTCTGCATCAGCCGGTACTTCTATCTCCGGCTGCGTGATACAACGTACCAGTTCGACCTTTTTTTTGCGGAGAAAACCGGCAAGCATATGCTCGTCTACATTTTCGGGCAGGGGCGCTGTAGCAGCGTAGGCATAGATGGGATCGCCGCCAAGTGCCACGGCTACCGGCATTTTGATACCAAGTTTTTTGTACTCGTTAAAATGTTTTGCCGACACCTTGTGCTTATGCCAGTGCATGCCTGTAAGCTGAGGTCCAAATACCTGCATCCGGTACATCCCTACATTGCGGGAACCATTGTTGGGATCTTTTGTGTGAATGATAGGCAGGGTTACAAAAGGTCCACCATCCTTGGGCCAACAGGTGATTACTGGAATTTTAGTGATGTCGGGATTCTTCATCACCACCTGCTGACACTCGCCCCGCCCTGATTTCACCTTCGGCATCCAGCTGGCAAACTGGCCCAATTTGGGCAGCAGCTTTAGCTTGTCGAAAATATTTTCTTTGGGTGATGACAGGAGCTGAAAGAGTGCTTCAATCTCTTTTGCCACATCGTTTAGATTGCTCACGCCCAATGCCAGGCACATCCTTTTCTCGCTGCCATAGGCATTCATGAGTACCGGGAAATCATAGCCCGTGTTTTCAAAAAGAAGTGCTTTGCCCCCATTACCCGACTTGCTGATGCGATCGGTTATTTCTGCTATTTCGAGAACGGGATTGACGTAAGACTTTATGCGGAGGAGTTCGTTATTGTCTTCGAGCACTTCTATG
>JBGTIL010000331.1:0-5443 GCA_041745695.1 Chitinophagaceae bacterium
GAAGCGAATGTTGACCTCAATGGCTACCACGGGCATCACTATGAACACCCGATTCTGGCTTTCGTATTTTTAATTTCCTGCCTTGGTGTTGTGGGGTTTCCATTCACGCCCACTTTTATTGGAGTTGATCTTTTGTTCAGCCACATACACAAACAGGAAGTAATGCTCATCATTTTTACTGCCCTTAGTTTTGTTTTTATAGAGCTGGCGGTACTGCGCATTTACAGCCGCATTTTTCTGGGTCCTCATACAAAAGCTTATCATCCTATTGCTTACCGGTCGTCTTAAAAAGGAGCGTAATTTAGAGACTGAATTAAACAGCACATTTAATGAAGTCTTATCCCTTTCAGATAACTTCCGCAGAAGAATACCACGATGCCTATCAGCGCAGCGTTAAAGACCCCGAAGCTTTCTGGAGCGCGATCGCGGAGCATTTTCATTGGCGCAAAAAATGGGACAAGACACTCACCTGGAATTTTACGGAACCCCGCATCGAATGGTTTAAAGGTGGCAAGCTTAATATTACAGAGAACTGCCTCGACCGTCATCTTGCAGACAAAGGGAACCAGGCTGCTATCATCTGGGAGCCCAACAATCCCGACGAACAAGCGCGTACATTAACCTACGCTGACCTGTACAAACAGGTATGTATGTTTTGCCAGGTGCTGCAGCGCAACGGCGTTCAAAAAGGCGACCGTGTGTGTATCTACATGGGCATGATACCCGAGCTGGCCATCGCCGTGCTCGCCTGTGCCCGCATAGGCGCAGTGCATTCGGTGATCTTTGCGGGCTTCAGTGCACAAAGCATTGCCAACCGCTTACAGGACGCGGGTGCAGCCTTCATCATCACAGCTGATGGTGCCTACAGGGGTGCAAAAGATATCCCGCTCAAAGAAGTGATTGACGACGCATTGACATCCTGCCCGTTTGTGAAAAGGGTGATCGTATATAACAGAACGCACATACCCGTGAGTATGCTGAAAGGCAGAGATGTATGGTGGCAGAAAGAAATGGATGAAGTAAATACCGACGGTTTCGAAGCAGCTGAGATGGATGCCGAAGACATGCTTTTTATCCTGTACACCTCGGGGTCCACCGGCAAGCCCAAAGGTGTTGTGCATACCTGCGGCGGTTATATGATCTATGCTGCTTACTCGTTCATCAATGTATTTCAATACGAGCCCGGCGACGTTCATTTTTGCACTGCCGACATCGGCTGGATCACGGGCCATAGTTACATTTTATACGGCCCGCTCGCTGCCGGCGCAACGTCTTTAATGTTTGAAGGTATTCCGACCTGGCCCGATGCCGGCCGTCTTTGGGAGATCATTGCGAAACATAAGGTGGCCATTTTATACACTGCTCCGACAGCCATCCGCTCGCTCATGGGCTTTGGAACCACCCCCATTGAGGGCAAAGATCTTTCTTCCCTGAAAGTGCTGGGCACAGTAGGAGAACCTATCAACGAAGAGGCCTGGCATTGGTACGACGAGCATGTTGGAAAACGTGCCTGCCCCATCGTGGATACCTGGTGGCAGACTGAAACAGGTGGCATCCTGATCTCCAATATAGCAGGCGTTACACACTCGAAACCCTCTTTTGCTACCCTGCCATTCCCTGGGGTTCAACTGCTGCTGGTAGATGAAGCCGGCGAAGAAATAACAGGCAATCCTGCAGCGGGTAACCTTTGTATCAAGGCTCCCTGGCCGGGTATGCTGCGAACTACTTACGGCGACCACGAGCGTTGCAAGCTCAACTACTTTTCTACTTACAATGAATTGTATTTTACCGGAGACGGTGCACTAAGAGATGAACAGGGTAACTACAGGATCACGGGAAGAGTGGATGATGTGTTGAATGTCAGCGGCCATCGTATCGGCACTGCCGAAGTAGAGAATGCCATCAATATGCATACAGGGGTGGTGGAAAGCGCAGTAGTAGGCTACCCGCATCACATTAAAGGGCAGGGAATTTATGCCTATGTTATCATGGGGAACCACCTGAACGCAGAAGAAAGCGGAATCAAGGGCGATATCCTGCAAACGGTTACAAGAGTAATTGGCGCGATAGCCAAGCCCGACAAAATACAGTTTGTTACAGGGCTTCCAAAAACACGGAGTGGAAAGATCATGCGACGCATACTACGTAAAATTGCAGACGGCGAAACCGAACAACTCGGTGACACTTCTGCCCTCCTGGACCCGGGGGTAGTAGATGAGATCGTAAAGGAAAGACTATAATAACCTGCTGGGCACGAAAGCAGGAAGCAAATGGCTCACTTACTTACGGATGGTGACTGTAGTACCTACTGGCAGGTAACCATATATTTCCTGTACATCAGCATTTTTTAAGGAGATGCAGCCAAGGGTCCAGTTCTTATAGCGGTCGATAATAAAGTCTTCGTGTGGGTAAGTGCCATGTATCCCCACACCTCCGCCCGGTTTGGCATTTTTGGGAATCTCGCCGCGTTGCTTCAGTTGGTTGAACTTAGCAATGCTTTCGCCATTGGGATAGTCGAGGAGCATGAAACGGCTCCATTTGGCATGAGGCTTTTTAGACTGGATCTTGAAGGTCCCTTCAGGCGTGCAACGGTCACCCTCCACCTTTTTGTCGAGCAGGGGATTGTTACCGAATACAACAGGGTAGGTAGCATACCATCCCTGGGCATCATACACATTCAGTTCATAATCTGATTTGTCAATCACTATGCGCATGGGCGATTGAGGGGCGGTGGTTTTGTTGCGGGTTTTAGCCGGGCTGTAAACCGCCGTAGCAGGTGAATGAAAAGAATTATCACCACTGGTAAAAAGGAAACCTCCGCCTGCAACGAAACAAGACAAAAGAACAAAGATTTTCATGTGATCTTAAAAACGGGTTTAACGATCTTAAAAGGGTAACGGAATACAATGAAAAATATTTTTCAAGATATTCATTTTAACAGGGGGCGAAAAGCAAAAACCCTGCTTCGTTTTAAAAAGCAGGGTTTGTACTTGTAATATTGTCTTAATTAAAACCTGCTCAAACGTACACCTACGTTGTACGGCGTCTGATCAAGACCGCTTTCGAACATACTCTTCAGGGCATAGGAACCATAAAGTTTTACCATACCCAGGTTAAGTTCGCCGATGTAAGCGAGTTTCCACTTCCGCAGGTTAAAGTCGTCGTGCGTTTTGTCCTTATCTCCACCGTCTTTTATTTTCTGGCGGGAAGAATAAAGGTAGCCTGCACTCACACCCCCGCTTAGTCCGAAACTTTTGCTTCTGCTGCTGCCGGGCGTGAAGTTGAGGTTAAGCATTAGCGGCACTGTGAGATAGTCTGCCGCCAATTTGTTTTTCTGAAGGTCTTTCCAATCTTCGTTCAAAACTATTTTTGTAGGGTTTTCTAAAAACTGGATACGCCGGTCATCGAAGCGATAATTATTCAGTTCTAATCCTATCCCGTATTTGAGATTGACCACACGTTTTATGACGTTTAGCTTCTGCATGAATATCCAGATATTTACATTCACCGACTTCCCTGTTCTGAGTTTCATTTGTTCTTTTCCTATACCTGGTGCGGCAAACCCACTGGCCACTGCATTGGTATAGTTGGTATTGTCGTCGACATTAGCAAATCCGAGGTCAACGATCCACCAGTTTGTGTTGGCATTTTTGTTCCGCCTCGAGTGAGTGATGGTAGTTCCGTTCCTGGATGAATCGTTCTTATCGCCACTGCGGATGATGATCATGCCGCCAACCCTGATCGTGTCCGGACGCTGTTGTTTACTGGAATCCTGGCTCCAGGCGCACATAGTAAGGGAGGCTGCATAAGCTGCAAGTAATATTCTCTTCATTTTGTTGTTTGTAAAGTGTTTGAATTAGAGTTTGATGGCAACTACGCCAATCAGTAATTCGTCGTCTTCGTTCACCGGATTGATGCCGGTACGGCGTTCAATAAACCGGGTAGCTTTTCGAAGAAAACCTCTTACCGACCCTTTCCTGCTTGCAGATGCCAGGTCGGTACCAGATCCTGCATCTGCTGTGGTCAGTGCGTTTGTATTATTGTACGCAGGAGCCGCATTGGTTGTTACAGGTTCTGTGTTAATAGTTTGTTGGGGCTTTTGTTCTACCTGATCAGGGTCTGATTGTACGGGCATTGCCGACTGAGGTGCAGGGCGGTTGTATGCTGTATGGTTGTCTTTGTTCGCAATCAAAGGCGCTTGCTGCGGCATGTTCTTTTTAGGAACCGGGGCAGCTGCGGATCGGGCGGCAATGCGGGTTCGGTCAATGTTGTTCTTTGTTGTTGTTTCTGCTTTTTTGCCTGCCACTTCCGGAGTAGGTAAGTCGTTTTGACTTTTTGAAACAGCCACTGTATTCGGCTGCTCGTTTGTTTGCTGAGCATCGGTTGCCGGTGCCTGCGTCTTTACGGTGACGGCAGGAATGGTCTGCGAGTCGCCGTTGCTGGAGAACCAAACTACGCTTCCCGCTAAAATCAAAAACACAGCTGCTGCTGCAAGTCGCCATACCAATGGGCTGGTTCGTTTTTGATGCGAGCGGTACAGGTCGTTTTTGAAAGGGAACACTGTCTGTTCTGTTCCGTCGAGTTTTGTTGCTTTTAGTTGCTTGTACTGTTTCCTGTAGGCACTGTCTTCTTTGATCTTTTTTTCGGTGGCGAGAATCTGTTCCAACGGCAGTTCTCCATCTATGTACAACAAAAGGTTTTCATCGACTACACTGTCTGCTCTGTTTTGAGCCAAGAGGCGGTCCTTGCCAGGAAACGACATTGCTTCAGGCGGAAGTTTTGTTGCCAGCAGCAGCTGTAGTTCCTGCTGGAGGTCGGGGTGGACGGCAGCAAAATCGGTTACAATGTTTCTTTGTTCCCTGGTAAGTTCACCGTCCACGTAAAGCAGGAAGTATGCTTCATAATTCTGGCGGTTAATAATTATATGTTCGTGGTTAGATAACATTTTCTGCTTTAACTAAGTATTCTTTCAATTGTGTACGGGCACGGTGCAGGTAAACTTTAACCTGACTGCTATTCAGGCCCGTTATCTGTCCAATTTCTTCGTAGCTGTAGCCTTCGTAGTCTTTGAGCATCACTAACGACTGCTGCGTCTGGCTAAGCCGCGCCAGTGCTTTTTCCAATACAGCTTTGGCATTATGTGCAGGCTTATGGATCACCTGTATGTCGTCGCGGAAATCGTCTGTCAAAGAAATTCTTTTCACCTTTCGCAGGTGGTCGATCATGGTATTGTAGGCAATGGTGAAAAGGTAAGATTTACTTTTTTCATAGGCTACCTCAGCCCGGTTGCGCCATAATTTTTCAAAAGCTGTTTGTACTACATCCCTGGCATCTTCGCCATGGCGGAGACTTTTCATTATAAAGCGATACACGTTATCGGCATGTTGTGTAACGCAGTCATTGTATTCATTCTCGGTCATAAAGGGGAGCAGTAGGCTTGTAC
>JBGTIL010000332.1:0-3754 GCA_041745695.1 Chitinophagaceae bacterium
AAACATTCTTACTTACCACGTAGTACCTGGAACTTTCAGAGCAGCCGATCTAAAAGACGGTCAGAAACTGAAAACAGTTCAGGGCAAAGAATTAACCGTGACAATGAAGGACGGAGCCGTAATGATTGACGGAGCTACAGTAACTATCCCTGATGTTATTAGCAGCAATGGTGTTACACACGTAATAGATGGTGTACTCACCGCTAAGAAATAGTTTTTGTTTTTAAGTTTTAGTTATAAAAGGCAACCCTCGGGTTGCTTTTTTTATACCATCTCAATTGAGCCGGCCAAGAGGTTTTCTATCGCGGTTTCATAAAGTTCTTTCCATTGAGCTATCGAATCCCAGTCATGACCCCCAATACTTACGCTACCTGGAGTTACGACGCCAATTTTCAGAAAGGGCAGTCCATCGATTGCTGCAAGCAGGCGTTCTTCACCGGTTTTATCAACACTTACCACTACCCGTCCCTGCCCTTCGCCAAACAGGAAGGCATCCGTTCTCAGGTCTTCGTGTTCAATAATGTCGAACCCAAGAGAGCGGTGAAAAGAGCTTTCGCAGAGGGTCACAAACAATCCGCCTTCGCTGATATCGTGGGCTGACTGGAGGCAGCCATGCTCTATTAAGGTGGCGATTTTTTGCTGAAGGGTCACTTCCTCCTCGAGGTCAAAATACGGCGCGGGACTCAACGACACACCTACCAGCTTGTGCAGGTACTCACTGGAGCCCAAATCATTTTGGACATTTCCCAGGATATAAATTGCGTCACCCGGTTTTTTAAAGTCCAGTGTCATTTTTTTCTCCGGGTCGTCTATAAGCCCCACCATTCCTATGGTTGGAGTAGGATACACAGGACCCTCGGGACCCTGATTGTAAAAACTAACATTCCCGCCAGTAACCGGCGTGCCGAGCCGCGTACACGCTTCGCCCATCCCTTTTACAGCATGCACAAACTGGTAATACACTTCAGGGTCAAAGGGGTTACCAAAATTCAGACAGTTGGTTACACCCAGCGGCGTCCCCCCAGTGCACACAATATTTCGTGAAGCCTCAGCCACTGCAATCATTGCTCCCTTATAAGGATCTGCATGCACGTAACGGCTATTGCAATCAACGGTGATGGCCAGGGCTTTTCCTGTTTCGCGAACCAGTACTACAGCAGCGTCGCTGGGCGCGTTGGTAGAAAGATTATTGGTACCTACCATGCTATCATACTGATTGAATATCCACCTTTTTGAAGCGATAGAGGGCAGCTGAATTAATTGCTCCGCTGTTTTCTTCAGGTCTGCCGGCTCAGGAATCTCACTGATGCGAAAGTCAGCTGCCTGGTCTAAATAACGGGGACGCTCATACGCGCGGTCATTTTGGGGTGCCCCTCCGCCCAATACTAATTCGTAAGCAGGAATCTGTGCTTCCAGTTGTTCGTTCATATAAAAGCTAAGCAAACCATCGTCGGTAACCTCCCCTATCACTGCATTTTCCAGATCCCATCGGGTGAATATGGCAGCCACTTCATGTTCCCTGCCTTTCGCCACCACCAGTAACATGCGTTCCTGGCTTTCGCTAAGCAGGAGCTCCCAGGCTTTCATCCCTTCCTGCCTCATGGGTACCTTGTCGAGGTGGACCTTCATTCCCGACTTTCCTTTGGCACTCATTTCTGCAGTAGAGCAGATGATTCCTGCTGCACCCATATCCTGCATCCCTACCACCGCACCCGTGGCAATGATCTCCAGGCAGGCCTCCAGAAGCTTTTTCTCCTGGAACGGATCCCCTACCTGCACTGCGGGCAACTCCTCGGTACTTTCAGCCGTGATATCCGCAGAAGCAAATGAAGCACCTCCTATTCCGTCCTTGCCTGTAGCACTGCCAACATACATCACCGGGTTGCCAATGCCCTCGGCTGTTGCGGAAACAGTCGTTCCGGCCTTAATGATACCAACACTCATTGCATTAACCAACGGGTTGGTATGATAGCACTCTTCAAAATATATTTCGCCGCCAACTGTGGGCACGCCAAAGCAATTACCATAGTGACCAATGCCATGTACCACACCCGCCAGAAGATGACGGGTTTTTTCTTTTGCGAGCGAACCGAACCTTAAAGAATTCAGTGCAGCTACGGGTCTTGCTCCCATGGTAAAAATGTCGCGGTGAATACCACCAACGCCGGTAGCGGCACCCTGGTAAGGTTCAATAGCGGAGGGGTGATTATGTGATTCTATTTTAAAAACGATCCCATACCCGTCGCCAATATCCATCAGTCCCGCGTTTTCGTCGCCTGCTTTTACCAGCATCCTCTCCCCATCCCTGGGTAAAGTTTTGAGCCACTTGATAGAATTCTTGTAGCTGCAATGTTCACTCCACATGCCCGAGAAAGCGCAGAGCTCATTGAAGTTGGGCGTGCGCCCCAGTTTTTGTTTTATTAACTCAAACTCCTCTGCTGTGAGCCGCAATTGCTCGGCTGTTTTAACGGTAATTTCCATGATTTTCTGAAAGGCGCAAAGCTAAGGGAGTTTTAAGTTTATCATTTCGTGATTGTGGCTAAGCTTCAGCTGCAACACTTCCTGGTATTGTATATGTTCCGCCATTTGACCACAGGTAAAAATCGATTTGAATAATTAGCCATATTTTGCAAAAAATTGCCCTGTTGGAGTACGTGCTGTTTGCCGTTTACCTTGTTCTGTTTGCCTGGCTCGTAACTAAAGTGGGCTTCTTCATACGTTCCGGACTTAGTTCGTCGCAACTGATTATCTTCTTTTTATTAAAGGTGCTGGCAGGCATCTTTTACGGCTGGATTGGCGTGTACTACGGCGAGCTCGCTCAGATGGTAGATACATGGGCGTACCACTACGAAAGTTTGAACGAGTACCGCTTACTGATTAACGAGCCTTCTGTTTTTTTCCTGAATCTGCTCGGTACCACTTACGAAAGTGGCTACGCTGGTTTTTTCGCGAGCCAGGATTCGTGGTGGAACGATCTGAAAGGGAATGCACTGCTTAAATTGCTTGCAATCTTTAATGTATTCAGTCTGGGAAATTATTATGTCAACGTTATTTTCTATTCCTTCCTGACGCTTTTTGGTCCCATCGCTTTTTACAGGATCATGAAAGAACTCTATCCTTCCCGGCAACTTGCCGTGCTACTGGCCACATTCCTGGTACCGTCCTTTTTATACTGGACGAGTGGCATCCACAAGGACGGTGTCATTTTCCTGGGTCTCGCAATTGTTCTCTATCATTTTTATTTTGCAGTACAGGAAAAAAAACTGCTTTGGTACCGGCCTGTTTTCATCCTGCTTGGTTTGCTGATGATACTGGTGCTGCGAAACTTCCTGATAGTTGTTGTTATACCTGCGTTGATTGCATGGCTCATTTCTGTAAAATTCAAATCTTATCCAACACGCGTTTTTGTTGGCATCTACCTGTTTTTTGCTGTGCTGTTCTTCTCCGCAAAGTATATCAGTCCGTCGCTGGACTTCCCCGTGGCTGTAGCCGCCAAGCAACAGGATTTTTTAAAGATGATTGGAGGATCGGCGGTGGAGGTGAACGTACTTCAGCCCAGTTTGTGGGGATTTGTGAGCAATGCACCACAGGCATTCGCACTCTCTGTTATACGACCCTATCCGACAGACGTAAGGCATTTGCTGTCTCTCGCGGCCGCCCTGGAAATTAACCTACTGCTCCTTTTGTTTTTTTGCTTTCTCATCTGGCGAAAAAAGGTCACCTCTTTCAACGCTTTTCTCTTTTTCTGCGTTTT
>JBGTIL010000333.1:0-2672 GCA_041745695.1 Chitinophagaceae bacterium
GCCTGTCGCCGACCGATATCTTCCCCCGTTCGCTTCGCAAAACAATCATACAACCCTACGCTCTTAAAGCCTTACCCTGCTTACTCATCTGGGGAACCATCATTTACCGCTTACTAACAAAAAAATTTATACATGTCGAGAGCAGGCAACAGGCTGGTGTCTATTGTGATCCCTCTTTATAATGAAGAAAAGAATGTAGCGTTCCTGGTTACGGCCATTCAGGCCGTTATGAATGCTCAGGAGGCCTATACTTATGAGTTGCTCCTGGTTGATGATGGCAGTTCAGACAATACCTTCCGGATGTTGCAGCAGATCGGAGGTCAGTTTCCGAATGTGTATTATGTTCGTCTTTCCCGGAACTTTGGTCATCAGAATGCTTTGAAAGCGGGCATTGATTTGTCGCGTGGTGGCTGCACCATAACCATGGACGGGGACGGGCAGCACCCTCCCGAACTCCTGGTGCCGCTTCTACTAAAATGGGAAGAAGGATATGATGTGGTATACACGCGAAGAACAATCACCCAAAACGTCAGGCGTACCAAAAAATACAGCTCCACCCATTACTACCGTTTACTCAACCGGCTCTCTGATGTGGAGCTCGAAGAAGGTACGGCAGACTTCAGGCTTCTTGATCAAAAGGTAATCATGGTGCTGCGGCGCACCCAGGAGGCAGACCTGTTTCTGCGGGGCATGGTGAAATGGGTAGGCTTCAAACAATATGCTATCGACTATGCAGCACCGGAACGCTATGCTGGTGAAACCAAGTATACCACGCGGAAAATGCTTTCATTCGCCCTCAAAGGGATCATCTCTTTCAGCATCAAGCCACTTTATTTTGCCACGTACCTGGGGCTTATTTTTGCCTGTGGCGCGGCACTCTATCTTCCTTACATTTTGTTCAGCTATTTTTCAGGGGATGCCGTTTCGGGCTGGTCGTCACTCATTGCTACCATCGTGTTTTTTGGTGGACTACAGTTGCTGATCATGGGCATCATCGGGATCTATGTAGGCAAAACTTTTCTGCAGGTAAAAAACCGGCCGCACTATCTGATCCAGGAAACAAACCTCACCTGATGCCAACCATTTTATTAAGCTACGACGTAGAGGAGTTTGATATGCCTTTCGAATACGGCGGTCGGCTTGACTTTGAAGAACAACTTGCCATTACCACGGAGGGACTGCATCGGGTGCTGCACATTCTCGACAGGTACAACATCCGCTGTACATTGTATTGCACGGCTAAATATGCACTGCACAAAAAAGCTTTGATACAGGAGTTGCATGGTAAGGGCTTTGAAATTGCTTCACACGGGTATTACCACAGCCAGTTTAATGTAAAAGATCTCCTGGCGTCGCGGCTTGCGCTGGAAGAAATTATTTCCTCCCCGGTTTACGGTTACCGAATGGCCAGGATGATGCCGTTGGATGAGGCTGAAGTAGAAGCGGCTGGCTACAGCTACAATTCTTCGCTCAATCCTACCTGGTTGCCCGGACGCTACAACAATTTAAACAAGCCGCGCACTGTATTCACTTCCGGCAACCTCATTCAGCTGCCCGCAAGTGTCACACCATTTCTTCGCATTCCACTCTTCTGGCTAAGCTTCCATAATTTTCCTCTTGCCGTCTACTTGCGTTTTTGTAAACAGGTACTGCAAAAGGACGGGTACGCGAATCTATATTTCCACCCCTGGGAATTTGTGGATTATGCCCGTGCAGGGAATGCAACTTACCCGGCTTATGTTACCCGTAATTCCGGAGACAGTATGGTGCGTAAAACAGAACAGCTTATTGAATGGGCACTAAAAAATCATTATAGTTTTGGCACCACGCATGCCTGGTTACAGAAGCAAACCATGCTGCAGCAAAGGTTTACCGGGGGCGGCTCAAAAGAATTGTAGAAAAATTTTTTAATTCCGTAATTCCTTTACCTTTGCCTCCCCAAAATGGGGGTAGTTCTTTATTTCAGTAGCCGCAGTGTTACCAGGCTATCTGACAGGCCACTTTAGCTCAGCTGGTAGAGCAACTGATTTGTAATCAGTAGGTCGTTGGTTCGATTCCGACAAGTGGCTCTGCTGGTTAAAGATTGATGATACCAGGGTTGAATCCATTCTGCTTGCTGGGTACGATCGACAAAAACTGGGCAGGTTCCAGAGCGGCCAAATGGAGCGGACTGTAAATCCGCTGTCTTCGACTTCAGAGGTTCGAATCCTCTCCTGCCCACATTGCTTTGCGGTTTCAGTTCGGTTCTTATTATAAAGGCCCTCTCTGTAGACGTTGGCGAAAAGTTCTTTAAAAAGATGATTGGTACACTGCCCTGTGCATTTGCTGATTGTCAATGATTGTTAACGCGGGAGTAGCTCATTTGGTAGAGCGATAGCCTTCCAAGCTATAGGTGGCGAGTTCGAGCCTCGTCTCCCGCTCAGTTCAGAGTTGTCTGGTGATGGATTACAGTAAGCCCGTTTGTTACTGATTACCGACAACGGTCAGCTGTCAACGATGAGTGACAAGCCGTTGTAGCTCAGGGGTAGAGCACTTCCTTGGTAGGGAAGAGGTCGTGAGTTCGATTCTCACTAACGGCTCTGAGATCGCGCATGCAGATATTCATAGTGCATTTGTTGCATCTGGCTTTGGCCGGATCTGCTATTGCTCTTGAGTTGACTGCACAACCAGAT
>JBGTIL010000334.1:0-3959 GCA_041745695.1 Chitinophagaceae bacterium
TTTACCTATCATATCATCCTGATCAATCTATTTGAAGCAAAGCCGGAACAGATGCTCCTGGCTTTCCACAAAGACCAGTACCTCCTGTGTGCCGACAACGGTTTGCTCGAAATGATCCTGGAAGACAAACCGGAAATGGTGATTGGAATTCCAATGGATAAGTCGGCCATAAAAAACACGCTGTACTGTATCGATGTGGCAGCGAAAGCTATCTCGCAATTAACAAACGGAGAGCCGGTTCAAAAAATCGGCGCACCCGATCCTGCCTACACCGAAAAGAATCCGCTCAGGCCCCTGCTCAGTGAGAACTGGATTGAAGGACAGATCATCTTCATTGATAATTTTGAGAATGTGATCGTCAACATTAACCAGGAACAATTTGAACAGCAACGAAAAGGACGAAGGTTTAAAATCGTATTCAAGCGGGATGAAGTGATTGAGCGCATCAGCGGCTCCTATGCCGATGTACCGCAGGGTGAAAAACTGGTGCTGTTCAATAGCGCAGGCTACATGGAAATCGCCATCAACAAAGGCAACGCGGCAGGTCTGTTCGGGTTAAAAGGCTACTCAGAACAAAGCAGTGGGGTAAATACCATGGTGCAAAACCGTTTATTTTATCAGACGGTAAAGGTTTTTTTCGAATAGCGCATTTCGATCCTGTTAAGTACTTCAGCAACCTTACCGTCGGCAGCAATAGTATGACAAACCTTCAAATTATAGAAAAAGCGATTGCAGAAGTTGAAACTGAAGCACTTGGCGTGACAGCGCAATTCTTAGATGTTCATAATTTGGTTTATGTTCACGATGAACCTAAGATAGCAAGATTAAAAACGGACAAAGAAGATGGAGCTGTAGTTTACTTTAATGTAGAAGGTCAAAAATTCTTTTTTGCGGTTTATGTCGATTTAAAGCCAGTAGTTAAAGTTCGGTGGACAAATACCGAACCTTATCATTCTGTCTATTTCAGGGCTTCCTCTGAAGTACTTTCTTCGGAGCAGTTAGCTCAGATGACAAAACTAATTTCGTCGAGAGGCAGGAATAGAGGTGACAAGAGACATCCCGAAGGTGGAAAGTCCGAGTGGAAACGAAACACCATAGATTTTGAGCCAAATCTTGGAGCTGATGATTTTGAGGATAAACTAACGAAGTTGCTTGACTATTTGGAACAGGACATAATTGGAGTTAAAAACCTTGTAAACCGGGCAGGCGGCTACATTCAAGTATATTCATCTTTTTACATTGGAAATACGATGATTGGTGGACACCATATTGACAGAGACCACATCAAAAGAATGGGCAAATTAAATCTGGAAATAGATTTTGACATTAGTGCTGATGGCAATTATTTTATCTAGGCTGACTGTCCTGCTACCAACATGAGTTTCATGCAATTGTAGCATGATTGCATGTGTCCAAAGACATACCTCTAATCCGCTTTGGTGCAAAAACGAGACTTCAGTACTTTGCATGCCACTACTGCATCAAGCTGTTGACTGTTAGCTGCTATTATATGGGAATAAACTTCATAATTATAACTTTGGCTATTGTGACTTCCATTAACACTTATGGACAGACAAAAAATAAACAATGCGATTGTCCTAAAAATGATTTTGCAGGTACAAAAGCTGACACCACTTTTGATCTATCAAATGGAAAGAAAATTGTCTTATGTGGTTATAGAAACCCAGACAGCAAGCCAACAAGTTTTTCTGAATTTGTACTCTTTGTTTGTGGACAAACTAAAATAATTTCTTTTTGGGACGCCACTGAAACCTGCTACTTAAAAACAAAGAGAGACACATTATTTGTAGAAAATATTGTAAATCTACCAACAGGGAAAAATCGGACTTTCAAGGAAACTGTTTGGGCAAAGGATATAATTTTTTTTGAAGGAAGCATGGCAATAAAAATTTATACCGTAAACAAGAAAATTCCAAGATACAATCAGATTGAAATAGCCAAGACATTGAAGGAATATGAAACTTCAATTGGAGATTTAAGTGACAAGAAAATGGAATTGGCGAATAGACTTTTTGTTGCAACAATTTCAGGTGATAAAAAAGCAAGAAAATATTTCAGAGAATTTAGCACAAAGTTTGGTGAACTCGATGGGGCGTTTTCTGAAGAATACAGTGACCTATCCGCAATGCTTGGACAGTGGGATCAAAAAAAATAGCAGCAGCTAACATCTAACATTGTGCTTATAAAATTGTGGCTGGAGGTTGCGCATTCAATTTTAAATCACTAGTTTGCTTTAGTGGTTAATTGAGCTGACGTTTTCAATTGCCACACCTTCATAAACACATCTACGTTCTTAACCAACACTCGGAAACCAATAAACGATCATGCATATGCGCTTCCAAGATGATTCTTGGTTGAGAAAAACATCACCCTCATTAGGCTGTAACATGCGCCAGTATAATGCCAGCGGCGACCGCCGCATTCAACGACTCTGCTGCTCCCTTGCGCGGAATAGTTAGCTGTTGGGCGATGGCAAGAAAGTCTTTTCTTATCCCTTTCGATTCGTTTCCAATTAATACTATGCCACCTGCCTGTTGTTCCAGCTCAAACACCGACCTGCCTGTGAGGCTCGCTGCAAAAAGCGGTAATACCTGGCGCTGAAGCCAATCGCCTCTTTCATCATACCACACGGCAACCCTTGCAATGCTCCCCATGGTTGCCTGCACCACCTTTGGGTTGTACACATCTGCGCATTCGGCGCTGCAAACCACAGACGTTATTCCAAACCAGTCGGCAGTGCGGATGATGGTGCCCATGTTGCCGGGGTCCTGCAAGCCATCGAGGTATATACACCAGCCTGCTGCGGGGCGGGGCTCGGGGTGCACAGCCTGTTGGCATACAGCCAGCACCATGTTCGGTGTTTGTTGCTGCGAAAGGCGCGACAGCATATCCCCGTTGATCACCTCCACCTTGCATTGGGGATTAGCGTCTGCCCATTCCTTCAGGGCGTACACCTGCAACACCTGCTCTGGCATAAGTACCAGCAGTTCGCCAACAATCTTTGGACCCTCCGCCACAAACAAGCGCTGTTCCTGCCTGTATTTTTTTAGGCTTAAACTTTGAATATCTTTGATCGTCTTCTTATCCAGCATAGCACGGTACTTATTTTATGAATGTGACGGTAAAATTTTCTCTTTATCCTGGAAATCTTCTGCCCATAGCCGCGCTGTTCATCTTCCTTACTTCCTGTACCATTGTAAAAGATTATCCTATTAGAAAGCCCTTTGTTTACCAGACCAATGTGGCACTCGAGGGTAAATATAGTATTGATGAAAAAAAGGCAATCACCCAACGGCTGGTGGAGCAGTTGCACGACAGCATCCGTGTACGCAGCGTCAGTAAAATTATTGGCTGGGACGGAGGTCCAAAAATGTTTTACACACTCATCAAATCCCCCGCCCTTTTTGATACCCTGAACATAGGCAGCTCTAAACTGTTCATGGAAGCTTTGCTTAACTCACTTGGTTATTACCGGGGAACGATAGAAAGCGATACCACCCTCGCTATTAGAAACGACCAGTACCGCACCACAGTAAATTTCGACGTAGCGCCAGGAACCTTGTTCACGCTCGATTCTATTGCCTATACTATAGGAACAGACAGCCTCCAGGCCAATACTGCTGCTGCGAGGGATACCCTTCAGCAAATCACTGCCGGGGCAAGAGCCGGAAGCCTGCTGCAAAAAGGCGACGCTTTCTCCATACCGCTGTTAGCCGCTGAACGCGATCGCCTTGCCAACATCTTTCGCAACAACGGTTACCTGCGCTTTGCCAACGACGACATCCGTGTGGTTTGGGATACCGTGGGCATAGCACTTTTGCGGTTTACACTTGATCCTATAGAACAGGCGCAACAACTGGAAGCGCTGCAGCGACGCAGAGCGAACCCTGTAGCTGACGTAGAATTCAGATTAAAGCCGGCTGTAGACAGTGCCCATC
>JBGTIL010000335.1:0-5041 GCA_041745695.1 Chitinophagaceae bacterium
GCGACAAAGAATACTACAATGCTTGCCGGTAAATCGTTCTTTATATTTTCAAAGAAACTTCGTTGGGTCATTTTTTCATGTTAATCCGTGAAGATAGCGGTAATATTTAGTAAGATAGTATTACTATCACAAATAAGTGTAAATATATTTTGAACTATATTTGCCGCATAACCAGTATTTTCCTGGTACTCTATTGGCGGTTGTGGAATTATTAAACGGGCGAAAATGAAATTGCAGTTACAAATAACGATGAATGAAGCTCTGTTTATCCGGAATCCTGAACAGTCGGATTTAGGAAAAAATATTATTCAGCATAGCATTGAACTAATACATAAGAACGGCTTTGAGGCTTTTACCTTTAAGAAGCTTGCTGAAGATATTGGCACCACAGAAGCCGGCATATACCGTTACTTTGAAAATAAACACAAGGTGTTGGTTTATCTGACTTCCTGGTATTGGGGCTGGGTTGAGTTCCAAATCGGTTACCATACCAATAATGTAACCGATCCAATAGTCAAATTAAAGAAAATTATAAAGTTGTTGGCAACAACTGTAAAGGATGACGTATTAACAGGCTATGTCAATGAAAATTTGTTGCACCAGATTGTAATCACCGAAGGATCTAAAGCCTATTTAACCAAACAGGTGAATGAAGATAATAAGCTGCAATTCTTCAAACCCTACAAAGACCTTTGTGCTTTAATCGGCAACATTATTTTAGAGTGCAATATTAAATACAGATATCCAAAATCGTTAGCATCAACCATTATTGAAATGGCTCATTATCAGAATTTTTTCATGAACAATCTCCCCTCTCTTACAGACTTTGGAAAAAGTAAGGATGAATCAAAAATTGTTTCGTTCCTCGAAGATTTGGTATTTCGTAGTATCAAGAAGGGTTGACATTTCTTAAAATATTCGGCATTGTATCACTTTAGTTAATTATGCCGGCAATGATCCCAATTTTAGCTCGCAGAAACTTTGGGAAACTATTCATGACTATAAAAATTGCATCATTAAGACATGGTTATAGATTTTCTTTGTAATTGGTGACTGCCGCTTGATTTAACCTTCTGCCCTTAATCACAGACACTGCTTCAATGTTCCTAAGAAAGTCCCGTTTTCAAGACATTCATTTCGAGGCATGGCATTCCGCAGAAAATTTCCACTGGGTTATCGCGCATGGAAATCGCTACTTGAAACGAAGTAGATGGACCAAGTCTAAGCGCTGCAATTCTGAGACTCAGAGAGTCCAGAAGTTTTTGTGAACTGGCGAAATTAATTCATGGTTGAATAGTATTTAACTAACGCAAACAATACCTATTGTCGATAATTTATGACAAGCAAAATTCATTTTTCGATCTTTTGAGATAAGCCTTGAGCCGAGGTTCATAAACAACCAGCGGCATTCGACATCTCCCGGTGAAGTAGCCCTAAGGTCGAATGTTTTCCAAGCGGTTTCCTGAAACTCTGCCTCTGTTATACAAACTGAACACCGTTTTCACGCTCTAACGTAAGTAGGTCCTAATTCGTCTTCTACCATCCTCAACTTTAACTCCGGGACATCACCGTTTGGGGTCCTTTAAAAAACTATTGGCGTCTTTGCTTGTTCGTTCGTACATTAATTGTAACATGCACTACCATCATCAATCGGACTTTCATGAAAAAAATATTCCTTGCCGTTTTCCTGCTCTTTGGCTTATTCACCACATCTGTGTGCGCACAGCCTGGCAAGCCACCGGAATCTACTCCGAAATTTTCCCTAAGTGACAGTGCTGATTTCGTTGGTAAGTACAAGTACGAGGGCTTACCTTTCGACTACATGACTATCAGCGTAAAAGAAACGAAGTTTTACTATTCCGGGGGTGAGTACAGTGGTTTCCTCGAACCTTTAAAAGACAAGAAAGATGTATTCGATGCCGGAGGTGTTGCTGTTTTTAGTTTCACCCGCGACGCCGACAGTAAAGTAAAAGAGCTGGTGATCGATTACCAGGGACAAACACATACTGGCAAGAAAGAGGAAAAGTAAGGACAGTGATCTTATAACAAAAAGGGCAATTCTGAAAAGAGTTGCCTTTTTGATGCTGTGCCAGGGACTGGACTTCGAAGTTTTTAATCGCATTGTATAACGGTTTTTGGTAATTACGGATTATGTAAGTGTCAGGGCTGCCAGACGCATCCTGCTTTTACGTTTTCAAACCTTTTCTCCGATTAAGAATAACGAGTCATTCTGATTTAAACTGCCTGGGTTTACCGGTATGTCATACAGTGTATCAGCCATACCATTTGTCTGATGCTCTCGGCGTACGAGTTGGCACTCAACCGTTGGGCTTTTACACCCTTTGTGGTGTTAGCAGCATGCGCATCGCAAACCTGGGTGGAATGCAGCGCTAAAACATTATATTTGAATACAGCAATTTCACAAGAACCGCGCCCGCCGATTCTGATGAATCACTCTCTCTCAATTAAAACCATGCGTGTATGAAGAAGACTGTTGCCTCTGCTACTGCCCTGTTGATAAGCGCTTTAGTTATCCTGTCATTTACCTACAAGGAAACTATAACTGCAAAGAGTGCAGATCTAAAATCAATCAGCGCTATTGCCTTTGGTCCGAACGGTGTTTTATTTGTTGGTGACTCGAAGAGCGCCACGGTGTTTGCCCTCAAAACCAAAGACACAAAAAGCGGTAAGCCGGTCGCTTTCGACATTAAAAACATCGACCAAAAAATTGCGGGAGCCCTGGGCACTGAACCTGCTGACATCACGATCACTGACATGGCTGTAAATCCTTTAAGCAAAAAGTTGTACATCGCCGTGCAGCACAGCAATGGCACTCCCTTACTTTTTAAGGTGGACGGTGTGAAGATAGAGGCGCTTCCATTTGGCAACCTGGAGTCTTCTTCCGTTGCATTGAACAATGCGCCTGCAGAGGATGCAAAAGATGGTCGCGGTCGCCCGCTGCGCGTTTCCTCCATCTCAGATATCGGCTTTTCCGATGGAAAGCTGCTGGTGAGCGGTCTCTCGAACCATCAATTCAGCTCCACCTTCCGAAGCATTCCCTATCCATTCACTAACAAACAGGAACATGCGACCCTGGAAATTTATCACGCCGCTCATGGCAAATATGAAACCGCCGCACCGATTCGCACATTCACTACCGCGACCATTAACCAGAAAAAATACCTTGTGGCCAGCTACACCTGCACACCGCTGGTGCTTTTTCCTATGGATGAAATGAAACCCGGTATGCACGTGAAGGGTAGGACCGTCGCAGAAATGGGCAGTGGCAACACGCCAATCGATATGCTTACCCTGCAAAATGGTAAGGAAGCAGTTTTAGTAATGGCAAACACTAAACACCCGGTTGCCAGGGTAACTTATAAAAACATTGCCTCCTTTGAAGGCACGCTGACCGAGCCGGTAAAGGGCACGGCAGGTGTGGCCTTCACCGCCACGCCATTGCTCAATGTGCTGCAGATGGACAAGCTGGACGACAGCAGGGTGGTTATGGTACAGAAAAAAGCGAACGGTGATGTAGATTTATGGACAGCTAATGACAGCCAATTATAATTGCTCTCGCCGTAAGACAGTCAGGTTAGGCTTATCGCTTAACCTGATTTTTTTTGCTCTTTTTCTGGTCACATGCCGGCAAAAAGAAACACAGGTTCTTGGCCTGCAGTGGTCGGGCAAACAAGCTGTAGGATTAAGAATTCCGCAAACGGTCTTATCCGGCAACAGCGAGCAAAACCTGGAGTCGGTCCTGCAGGTGCGCCTGCACAAGAGCAATGTGCCTATGCTGGGCGAATATACTATCGGCGATGGGGTCATTCTTTTTACGCCTGTTCTTCCGCTCTCCCCCGGCAAGCAGTATGAGGTGTTTTACAACAGCAAACCGGCTGGTAGTCTGGAGGTGCCGGCACCCGACAAAAGCAACGCTCCCATGCTCGTGGCAATTTATCCATCTGCCGACACGGTGCCTGAAAACCTTTTGAAGTTTTATGTCGAATTCTCATCCCCCATGCGTGAAGGCGAGGCATTACGTCACATCCACTTGCTCGACGAAAGGGGAGATACTATTCCTGATGTTTTTCTCGATCTTCAACCGGAGCTTTGGAATACTGCGGGAACCACACTAACACTGTGGGTTGATCCCGGTCGAATAAAGCGTGAACTAATTCCCAATCAACGTTTTGGCAACCCCTTAAAGACCGGGAAGCACTACCAACTGTTGATAGACTCCGCGTGGAAGGATGTGGCAGGAGTGGCTTTGCGGCGTAGTTATCGAAAGCGATTTTTTGCAAGCGTAAGAGATGAAACATCTCCGCAACCCGCTGCATGGAAATTAGATGTGCCAATTGCAGGAAGTACTGGCCCATTGCGCATTCATTTCAATGAACCACTGGATTTCTTTTTGTTAAATGAAACCGTCCAGATTGTGAACAAAGAAGGGAGCAAAATAGAGGCGGCTGAACGAGTGGTAGATGGGGAAAAGGTATTTGAAATGGTTCCTCATCAAAAATGGGCTGCTGGCACCTACCGTATTCAGGTTGCTTCGTACCTCGAAGACCTCGCTGGAAATAATTTGGCTCGGCTGTTTGACCGGGATTTGACTGCGCCACAGAAAAAAGACCAGGGTCTAAGCGAAAGAACGTTTGTGATCCGGTAAAAATCAGTCAGGCAAAAAAAGCAAAATACCAGAGCCCGGATGAAACGTCCGCTGGTGGCGCTTTTATCAACCCATCTCAGGTGCCTCAAGCCTCCGGTGTTCTTTCTTACATTGAATTGAGATAAAGTATCGGGCAATTAATTCTTGTTGTATGACACACTGATGTAGCTGATTCGCTGCAATAGCTTCATGGCTCTGCCGTAATTCAATGATAGAATCAAGGCACACATGTTTCCCGTTTTTCAGCATATTAGCTGCGTTGGAATTAAAATTTAGTTTCATATATTCGATCGGTAGAAAATACTTACTATCTGCCTTTAAGAACGTATTGATATGCACCCCAGACCCATAATTGTAATAGACGATGATAAGGAT
>JBGTIL010000336.1:0-3035 GCA_041745695.1 Chitinophagaceae bacterium
ACGTGAAAAAGGGACAATTCGCGAGTGGCGAGGCGATGCGCTTTGCAGTAGATAAGATCCGCGATACCGGTAATCAACAGATCATGCTCACTGAAAGAGGTACCACATTTGGCTACCAGGACCTGGTGGTTGACTACCGCAATATCCCCATTATGAAGGAAACGGGTGTGCCTGTTGTAATGGATTGCACGCATAGCCTGCAACAGCCTAACCAGTCGAGTGGCGTCACTGGTGGCAATCCCCAACTCATTGGCACCATTGCCAAAGCAGCTATTGCTGCGGGCGCAGACGGGCTGTTCATAGAAACACATCCCGACCCGGCCAATGCCAAAAGTGACGGGGCTAACATGCTGCACCTCGATTTGCTCGAAAGCCTGCTGGTGCAACTCATAAAGATCCGCAAGGCTGTACAGGATTAACGCTTGCTTAAGCTATCACCGCTGTCCTGAGTTTCCTAACTCAGGACAGCGACTTCAAAACTTCGAAGACGCTTCAGGTAGCAGGAGCACCACTTAGCTATTAGTAGCTCTTTTCAACTTATAAACGACCGCTGTCCTGAGTTTCCTAACTCAGGACGTTTTCATAGGCAGAACCGAAAATGGGAATTGTACATAGGACGGAAGACGGCGTTACCGCGCATAGCGTGGTCGCAGGTTTGAGATTGTCCTGAGTTAGGAAACTCAGGACAGCAGCCGCTCACATGCATACGAACACTACAGATAGTTGGGGCGGACAGGCAGAAGCACAAACCATTCGGCTGGTCTGAGGCGGGTGATTTATTTTCGCGTCCCTTTGTAATCGGCAAACCATGGACAACAGCCTCAAAACTGCTACACTCAAACGCGCTATCATCCACTACGTTGGCAACAAGAACAACGGCGAGCTCCTGCATGTGTCGGATGAACCACTCCAACTCCATACTACCTTATCTGAAACGCTGGGTGAAGCTTTTCTATCCAGGTTCAGCACAGCCTACGATCACTATAGTTTCACACATCCCAGTTCGTTGCAATTTAATGAGGTACACAGTTTTGCGGTGCAGCTCTTTGCCGCGCCCGAGAATTTTACCGCGGCATCGGTAAGTATAGCGCAGCATCTGTTTGAAACTGCTGTGCATCCCAAAATAAAGGCAGGCGAATTGTACGTTTGCGCCTTTGAAGGGCTGCCCTTTGAGAGCCGGATCTGCAAGGCAGTTGGCTTGTTCAAAACCGAACACAAAAGCATTTTCCTTGATGTAGCGCGAGAGGGCGGCTCGTTGAACTTGAATTTAAAAGAAGGTGTAGAATTAACCCGGATCGACAAAGGCTGCCTCATCATCAACACCGGTAAGGAAGGCTTTGATGTACTTATTTTCGACAACCAGAACCGAGGTGAAGAGGCGGTGTTCTGGAAGGAAAAATTTTTAGGTCTGCAACCACAGAAAGACGCTTTTAATCAGACCAATCACTTACTTACGCTCACCAAACAATTCATCACTAAAGGCCTGAGCGAAGAACAGGGTGGCGATAAAACAGAACAGGTCAATCTTCTGGGCAGATCAATCGATTATTTTAAATCTAAAGAAACTTTTGATATAGCAGAATTTCAGACAGCGGTATTCGGGGATGAAGAGAAGATCGAAGGTTTTCGCAATTTTGGCTCACGCTACACAGAAAAGCATGATTTTGATATCAACTCCAATTTCGATATATCTGCGCAAGCCGTAAAAAAGCAAAGCCGCATTTTTAAATCAATTCTAAAACTCGACAGGAACTTCCACATCTATATCCACGGAAATACAGACATGATAGAGAAAGGCAGGGACAGCAACGGACATAAATTTTACAAACTGTATTACGAAACGGAGGCATGAGAAAAGAACAAGCCTCCTGCACGAGCCAGCCTAGAAACCATTTTTCTGAAAGGCCGAATTTACGGCAGCATACCCTACCAACTCGTCGGCGCGGGCACCGAAAGGGCGGTAATACACGAGTACCACATAGCTATTCTCTGTGATCCAGTTGTTACCTTCTGTGGTACTGAAGTCGGGGAGCGATGCAGCCTTACTCACAGTGGCATAGGTATAATTATAATACCCCTGCTTGAGGTACAATGTTTTTTCATATAGCTGCTTGTCCTCACTGTAATTCATTAACCCTTCTCCATTTACTGCGTAGTTGGTGAGCTCACCAAAGAGATGTACATCAGTGCCCGCAACGCGCTGCCCGCCGGGTGGCAGGTAGGTAAAATGCACAAGACCGTACTCACCCTGCCAAAAGGGATTGATGTTTTCCAGGGCTTCTATTGTATAACTTCCGTTGATATCGCGGTAGTAGAGATAGGAAGCACCATTGCGCGACACATCGGGTTTTACATACACTTGTGTAGTGTCGCCCCGCGTATTAATGCTTGCCATGCGGTCGCTCATTAAACGGTAGCTTCGAAGGTCTATCCACCTCCACTCTTTACCTGCCTGCATGGCTGTTAACCCTTCATCGCTGTACTCGTAATAGTTGCCACGGTAAATGGTGGGACGGTCCATATACAAAGACGTTTGCCAGTTGTTGTTTTGCAACACCACAACCTTAAGGTCCTGCGGACTGAACACCTGTATCCTGTTATCGGTTGTAACCCCAATCTGAAGTTTTTGGTGCGTACGGAAGAAAAGAGAATTATAAGGCTGCAGCAACTGCGTGCCCACAGATGCTTTGGCGTCAACAACCACAAATCTTTTAGTGAACAGGATACCGGAAGGATTATTATTTAAAAAAACTTTCAGCAGGTAATTACCCGACCGGTTCGGATAAGAGTTCCTGTCGGGCACAGCGGCCTGGTAGTGTACGTAGCGGCTGTCGGTAATTGAAGAAGCGCGGTAATTGGTAATGCGTACATTCTGAAATCCCTTGGTGTATTCAAATGTAGTAAGTGCACTTGGCGACCAGTCGGCGTTACACAACTGGAAGCTGTAGTAATAATTTTTCACGCTTGCGTCGAGATCATCAAAATGCAACTCCAGGCCATCAGCGCTTCCCAGTTGAATGGCAGGAAAAGAAGTT
>JBGTIL010000337.1:0-1793 GCA_041745695.1 Chitinophagaceae bacterium
TCAAAATTAGTCGCATAGCACGGATTGTGCGACATCGAGCGACAATTATAGATTGAGATGCATAGCGATGCGATTGACAACTTATAGGATACGGGAGTATAATGCCTGTCTATGCCTGAAAGAGGAAAACCAGTTGAACGCAAAACACATCCAGGATTTGATGTAAATGCATACAAACGTACTCCAAATGTAACTGCGGGGTGGGAGCATGGACTTAGGTCTATTGGAATTGACCCTGGTGCTGTTTCGAACATGCGTATACTTGATGTAGCCTGTGGTAATGTAGGCGAAACACTTCTGGAAGCTCCAAATATTTTCGGTGTTGACCCAAATTTAGGTATATTAAGATTTTATGGCGACGGAAAAGATTATGGTCCTATACAAGTTGCGGTTCCGGGTAGAAGTATCCGAGCAGTTGCTGAGGAATTACCTTTTTCTGATGGAGCATTTCAGATAGTTTTCTCAACAAAAGGCGTAGGTTGGTACCCTAATCATATAAACACAGAAATGGCATTAAGAGAAATGTTAAGAGTTGCGAGAGATCCGGGTGGAGCAGTAATTTTTAATGTTGGTCAAGAGATGACACGTGAGGTACTTGACCCGATTTTGGATAAACTGAATGGGGATGTGTGTGAAATCGTCTACAATGAAAACGATATTGTAATCTTGGGACACCCAGAGTACTTGGCTAAACCTAAAGAAGCAGGCAAAGGATTAAAAGAAGCAGATAGTGGAGAAGCTTACCCGAGAACTGTAAGTGAGTTTGTTTCTACAGTAGAAAGATCAGTTGCCAGCACAGAACTGCATTATTATGATTGGGATGATGGTGACCCCTATTATCCAATGCCAGATCCGACATTGGATCAAAGAATTGAAATTCTCAAAAATTTAAAAAAACCTCGAAAAAAACAACTTGCTATGAGCGGAACGTATGTAAGCGGTTATGACCCTGTTGATAGACACCCTTTGAATCAAAGTGGAAGCTTGCTGCAATGGGTTGCAGGGGGAGGATTAAGACCAGGAATAGAAAATCACTCCCATCTTAAACGTGGGGATCGTGTGCTTACTACAGTTACACCAACCGAAAACGGAGAAAAACTAATGGAGTTGTCTCTCACTTAGCAAGTGCTGAACCAGACACAAAAACAACTGGTAAAAGCATTATCCATATTTTTTCAAAAGAAGAGGCAAATGCAGTAGTAGCTCAATTGCATGGGAGAACAGCTGGAATGTTGAACTTGTTTACGCCTTCCAGACGTGAATTAGAAGAAGTAATCGGGTTGAAGTCTTTTGATCCTCCTGATACCCCCGCCATCGCATCCCCTGCAGTTGGAAGGGTTATTGAAACAAGGGTTTTAGGCGAATTAAATCCCTGAGCCTGTATAATCCAGTTGCCATCTATTTGACTTTTGTTCACCTCTTTGTTAAATTCTATTTGTACTTTGAAGACTTAGAAAAGCTATTTATTCAAAGGTGCTTTTACAGAAATTTTGAAGCAAGACAAGGGGCTTGTCAATAAAATTCCCGCATTCCTAAGACAGAGGAATTAAACTCACGAAGCAAAACTATCTTCTACTGCAGATATACTACTCCATGAAGAATTGATTAGCAAGAGGTTAAATTATATCAAAGCATACTAAATATATAGAGTTGATGATATAATCGCCAAATGGCAGTGGTTGATGAAGTGGTAGCATGGATACAGACAGTTCCGTTATGGCAGCAAGAGGCAATTCGAAGGATATTAAGTAAAGGCCAGCTTCTTGATGCAGATTATTCTGAACTGGTTGAGC
>JBGTIL010000338.1:0-13286 GCA_041745695.1 Chitinophagaceae bacterium
CGGGATTGTAGGAGAAGTAGTGAAGGTTAATCTGAATGCCAATAGAAGCCAGCGCTTTTATCTTGAAAAACATATCAATGGCGCCGCCATAATTGGGAGGTGAGGGTGCGTCCAGGCAAACGATATGTAAGTATTTATGCAAATATTTTTTTATAGAAAGAAAGCAGCAATTTCTCTTCTGATTGCCAGTTATAGACGTCCCGTGCTCGGAGACAATTTGCTTTCAGGTGCTGGTGAAGTTGCTGGTTAGCCAGTAGCGCATTAATGGAACTGGCAAGGCTCTCAGAACTTAGGTCGTCGATCATTACCCCGATATTACATTCTGCGTTGATGTTGCGGTACACGGGAAAGTTCACACAAATCTGCGGCACAGCCGCATGAATATAATCGAAAAAACGGTTGGCAAGCGAATAGTAATTGCTCAAACCATTATTTTCAAACAACGTTATTCCTAAGCAAGCGCTGGGTGTGATCTTTCTCAGGTTTTCCGGCGTAACCATGCCCTTAAAAAAAACACGCTGTTCTAAATCATGTTGACGAACAAGTGCCTTGGCCTCATTTAAAAAATTGCCGGCACCGTATATATGCAGAGGAACAGCAATATCAGCAAACGCAGGTAGGAGTGTTTCGAAACACCTGCCATGATTTACCGCGCCCTGGTAAATGATGAATGGCTCCGGTTGAACGGTTGGCAAACTTCGGAGCAAAGGAACATTTCTTATTACTTCAAAAGGAACACCATATTCCTGTGTCAGGAGGCCTGCTATTTCAGCGTTTACTGTGTAGGCATACTTAAAAGCAGGCACTGTCAGCCTTTCAATCCGTTTCCACACGGTATGTATGTATTTTCTGGAAACTACTTCCTTCATTTCAGTAAAAAGCTCATGAGCATCATAAACCCTTTTTTTACGACGCATCCGGGTCACAGCAACACAGGGTAGAATTGTATCTAGGTCAATGGCGCAAATGAGGTCGAGCGGCTGGAAAAGCAGGAAGAAAAAAAGCCTTACGTTGTATTCAGTGTAGAATAAGGCACCGCTTATGAAAAAGCAGTTAAGTCGTTTCTGACGGTAGGGTTGTGCAGTAAGCGAAGCGCTTGTGTGCGTTTGTCTACCCACCAGTAACACGCTGAATCCCGCTGTATAAAGGCTGGTACAGATACGTATCATGCGCTGATCGTAATTGAGGTCGTTGGTAACTGTAAATACCAGCCGCTTCATACGGGTGAGAGGTCGGTGCTGTGTGCGTATATCTTTTCAATGATCTCTACTGTCTTTACCGCGTCCGCCAGTTGTGGCAGTTGGTGGGGTTCACCCTGCAGTGCTTTTACCAGTTCATCGTAAACCAGGTGGTGGTTGCTCATAGACCCGGTGTAGAAGCCATAGTCATTAGGCTTCGGGCGAACCGAACCCTGGAAGTTAGAACCATCCCTGGTATGCACCCATTCAATTGAATTTAAATACTCGCCCCCAATTTTTACCGTGCCGCTTTCGCCAAAAATGGTAAACGATCCTTCTTTGTTATTTTCATAACTATTAATCGTGTAGTTGATGCTCCCTGTGGCGCCGTTCTTCATCTGAAGCAATACTGCACCCGTATCTTCAATCTGCAAGTGGTTACGTAATTGATTGTTGATTTTGATGCCCTGCACAAAAACCACATCGCCGAGAAACCAATACAAAAGGTCAATGAAATGGCTGAATTGAGTATAGAGTAAACCGCCATCGTTGTCGACAGTTCCGCGCCAACTGCCGTCGTAATATTCCGCCGGTCTGTTCCAGAAACAATTGATCTCAAAACTCAGAATCCTTCCCATTGCGTTTTCAGTCAGCAATTTTTTTGCAAATACTACGGCCTCGTTGAAACGGTTTTGTTTTACGATGTACACTTTGCGGCGGAAAAAATGCGCTGTATCCATGATCGACCAGGCTGCGGAAGTAGTAAGACAGAGGGGCTTTTCACAAAGCACATCTCTGCCGTTTTGCAAAGACTTAATACAGTGCTCAGCATGCATTCCATTGGGTGTACATATGCATATGATTTTGATCTCCGGCGAGGCTTGCAGCAAGTCGTCCAATGAATTGAAGGGTGCAGCGCCATACTTTCGGGCCAGGAGGTCGCATCTTGCTGCGTCTGTATCACATACCGCTGCAAGCTTTCCAATTTTTGCAATGAGTTCAGCATGACGGGTTCCGATTCTTCCACATCCGATCAGGGCAAATGTAAACATGGCTTCAAAAATAGTTATTCAAAAAGAAAAAAGGTCTTGCCGTTCAGCAAGACCTTTGTCTAATACAGTGGTGAAACTTACATTCCAACACCACTATCCATAGATCCGTCATTCTCGCCCCTGGTATTCTTTCTCTTAAACAGATTGGCGTCAAATTTCCCAAACCTGTAATTGAAGTTTATTCGTAACACCTGCGCATCCCTGCGTCGTAAAGAATTTTGCTCAAACTCCAGCAGTCCTGAAGAAGCAAAACTTGCGGAATAGGAATCGAATTTCTTTGTACGCAGGATATCATTCATGTTGACCGAAATAGAAGCCGCCTTGTTTTTTAAAAACTCCAGTCGCAGAGCAGCATCAACTCCGTAATTGGCCCGTATGTATCCCTGCGAGGCTGATCCGCCACCGCCGCCCCACATACCGCCACCCCCTCCAAAGCCTCCACCACCGCGGCCACCGCCTCCTCCACCGCCGCCAGAGCCACCCGGGGAAGAAACAATCTTAGACTGATATTCTCCAGACAACTGGAAGGTGATGTTCTTGGGTAATTTAAAATTGTTATTGAGCTTAAAGAAGGAGCTTAGAAACTGATCAGGATCCGGCGCATTGTCGAGGTCTATTTTGGCAGTGAACAGGTTGATGTTGGTGGTAAGGTCCCAAAACTTGGCAATCTTATTTCTACCTGTCAGCTCTAGCCCGGTAACATAACTGCTGTTTGCATTGATGTAGGTATTTACAAAAAGCTCCTGCTTCGACACAGGGTCACTCTCCCTTGCGAGGAAGCGGGTGATCAGGTTATTCGTATTCTTGAAGTAAAGGGAAGCAATGAAGTTATCCCGGTTTTTAAAGATGTTCGAAAAAGACAACTCCAGCGAATTGGTAAACTCCGGCTTGAGGTCGGGATTGCCACGGGAGATATTGGACGAATCGCTGAAATCTGTGAAAGGAAACAATTGGAAAAAGTTCGGGCGATTGATCCTGCGACTGTAGTTCAGTTGCAGGTCGGCCGCCTCATTCAGTTTTTGGCTCAGAAAAAGGCTTGGAAAAAGGCTGACAGGAAACTCCGTTTTGAACGGCTGTTTAAAATCGAGGATACCTTCATTCAAAGAACTCTCAGCACGCAGCCCCAGCTGGTAACCCAAATCACCCGTCCTGCTCGAATAGGTTGAATACGCTGCGTACACTCGGTCTTCATTGCTGTAGTTCACAACACTATCACGATCCGGAAAGTTGTACCTGGTATTGCTATTAATGGTTCTGATACTGGCGCGGGCTCCTAACTCGAACTTCGACTTCTCGTTGATAGGATTGGCGTAGTCGGTCTGGATGATCAGGTTCTCATTCTCAGAGCTCCCAAACTGCCTTTGCCTGTAACGGCGATCGAATGTTTTGCCCGGCATCCGGAAATATTCGGTTAGAATGTCATTGGCATTTTTACTGTTACCGATGTTATACGTTGCATCGGCTGTGAGTTCACGCCCGGTTTTCGGAAAATTGTGTTTAAAGCTGATCTGTGCGCCACCGCTCCTGAATGTGTTTTCAGCATTGGTGAAACGGTTATTGAATTCCGAAAAACGATTGATATTATTTTCAAAAGAATCAATTAAAATATCGCTGCGGGTTCCAGGTTTAAACTCACCCTGCGCCAATGTACCACTCACACTTAGTGTGTTGCGGTTGCTCATAAAGTAATCGAACCCTGCACGGCCGAAACCAAAAGCGCCAAGAAATTCGTTGTCGTCTTCCTGCAGCAAACGACTGCTTTTAGTTCCGAACGTGTTACGGGAAGTGCTGCCAGCGCTGATTGATTTTCGCTGATTATAATTCGCACTTGCGAACATGTTGATCTTGTTCTGCCGCACGTTGATGTCGCCACCAAAGCCAACACGTAACCTGGAATCCAAATTGGCCCTGACGTTTCCGGCGTAACCAACTCTTTTTTGTTTTTTCAAAACAATGTTTAGGATGCCGGCAGTTCCTCCGGAAGCATCAAACTTAGCTGAAGGGTTAGTGATAATCTCCACGCTCTCAATAGCATCTGCCGGAATTTGTTCAAGCGTCAGGTTGGTTGGACGGCCATCGACGAATATTTGAGGTGCGTTGTTACGCAATGTCACGTTTCCATCTATGTCAACCGATACAGAAGGTACATTCTTCATCACATCTACTGCCGAACCACCGGCTGATGTAATGTTCTGGTCGACATTGAATATTTTTCGATCTATGCCCAGTTGCAGAAGTGGTTTGGTGCCGGTTACTGTTACTGCAGCAAGCAGTTTCTCATCTATCTGTAACTTGATATTGCCAAGGTCCTTGTCAAGCGCGGCGGCGGATATATTGCCCCCGCCAGGCCGCTGAAACCCAACGGTCTGCTCAAGTGTTTTATAGCCGATACCGGTGATGCGCAGTTTGTATTGCGCCATGGCTGGAACATTTTCGATATTAAAGTCTCCATTGGCAGGCGTAAGCATGCCGCCAATAACCTGTTCTTTTTTGTTGTTACTCGCTGAGTCTGTTCTTTCCTGCACTAAGACCACAGATACCGCTTCTATTCCTCTGTTCGAAGCATCTACCACGCGTCCGTAAAATCGCCCTGATACTTGTGGTCCCCCTGCGCCACGGCCTGCGGTTCTGGGCTGCTGTGCCTGGGAAGTAATGGCAGCAAAGAGAACTGCGAAAAAAACAGTAGATTTCATGATCACCAGTTTGGGGAAAAACAAAGGTAGATGCTGCACCAGGGGGATGCGAGGATCGTTAACTATAATTAACCTTGCGGAACTCTAATTGGGATAAAAGAAAAATCCCGCTGATAAGCGGGATCAAAAAGGGTGGGAGACGGGGCTCGAACCCGCGACCCCTAGAACCACAATCTAGTGCTCTAACCAACTGAGCTACAACCACCAGTTAAGGCGCAAAAATAAGTAAACATTTATTATCAAAAGTTGGTTATTACTACTGAGTTTTACTTTATTCGCCTGTTGCTTGCGGGGTCGGCCGGTTTCTCTGTAACGCACAAGTAAAATTGATCCTTTATTCGGTCAGAAACGTTTGTTAAGAAGGTGATTAATGATATGAACGCTTTTTTTTTCACTTAAATTTGGTTTATGCCTAAGGCACTAAAATATTTTATGGACAAGAAACGACTTCCACTCTTACTACTGATGCTTGCCGGAGGAATCTTCCTGGCATTTCAGACCTTAGGTACTGGTAAAGCAGACCCACCATCCAGGCACCAGCGGATATTACTAAACCTTGGAGTTATTTTATCCCAGGGGCATTACAATCCCAAACCCATTGATGATGCCTTCTCAAAAAATGTATACCGCAAATACTTTGAGGAGCTTGATCCAGAAAAAAATATTTTGCTGCAGCAAGATCTCAATTCATTGTTGAAATACGAGATACGACTCGACGATGAAATGAAAGGAGCGCCGGTGGAATTTTTCTCGGAAGCGGGTAAATTGTTTGATCTGCGTGCTGCTGAAGCCTCTGCGATCTATAAAAAAATACTTTCAACACCGTTTGATTTTTCTGTCAATGAATCGGTAGTAACCGATAGTAAAAAATTGAAATTCGCTGCGACCGAAAAAGACCGGGTAGAAATGTGGCGTAAGAAACTAAAGTACCTCACACTCGACCGGTTTGTTGAACTTCAGGACATCCGTGATAAAAACAAATCTAAGGACAGCTTTGTAGTGAAGTCTGATGTGGCTTTGGAAGCCGAAGCCAGGCAAAAGGTTACGAAAATAATGGAGCGTCTGTTTGACCGCTACCGGTTGAAATATACCAACGACGACAAGTTCACCCTATTTGTAAATACAGTGACCCAGGAAATGGATCCCTACACGGAGTTTTTTCCACCAGTTGAAAAACGATATTTCGATGAACAGTTGAAAGGAAGTTTTTTCGGTATTGGAGCCTCTCTACAATATGACGAAGGCAATATCAAAATTGCCAGTGTGCTGAGTGGTAGCCCAGCCTGGAAGTCGCAACAGCTTGAAGTAGGTGATGTTATTATGAAGGTTGCGCAGGGAAGAGACAGTGCAGTGGACCTGACTGGCTTCCTGGTTGAAGATGCAGTGAAGTTGATCCGCGGAAAAAAAGGTACACAGGTAACACTAACAGTGAAGAAAAAAGACGGCAGTTTGAAAACACTGGCGCTGGTTCGTGATAAGATTGAGCAGGACGAAACATTCGCCAGAAGTGCTGTTATCGAGGAAGGTACTTCAAAGGTTGGTTATATCTATCTACCGGAATTTTATGCAGACTTTGATGATCCCAATGGTCACCGTAGTGCCGCTGATGTAGCCAAGGAAGTTACAAAATTAAAAGAAGCGAAAGTTGACGGCATCGTTATAGACCTGCGTAATAACGGAGGAGGATCGCTGTATGATGTTGTGCAGATAGCAGGTCTATTTATTGATGAAGGACCGATCGTGCAAGTGAAAGACAGAGATGGTAAGCCCCTGGTCATGCGCGATAAGGACAACGGTATATTGTATGATGGTCCACTGACTGTGCTGGTAAATGAATTTAGTGCTTCAGCTTCAGAGATCTTTGCGGCTGCAGTTCAGGATTATGGAAGAGGAATTGTAATCGGTAGTACCAGCACCTATGGGAAAGGCACCGTGCAGAGAAGCATTGGTGTTGATCTGGAATCTAGCACCAATCCAGACCTTGGCAGTGTCAAGCTGACGTTGCAGAAATTTTATAGAATCAATGGCGGGTCTACACAATTAAGAGGCGTGGTACCTGATATTATACTTCCTTCTGAGTACGAATACTACAAGTTCCGCGAGCGCGATAATGAGAACGCCATGCCCTGGGATGAAGTAACAAAAGCCAACTACAAAGTATGGAATGGCAATTACGATCTGCAGACCATCAAGAACTTAAGCAATGCAAGGGTTGCTCAAAACCCCGTCTTTCAGAAAATTAAGAAAAGCTCAGAGTGGTTGTCTACGCAACGTGACAAAGAGTATCCCTTGAACATTACGCAGTTCCGTAAAGAACAGAACGCGGTCAAGGCCACAGCGAAGGCGCTCGATTCTCTTCTGGTTCAAAATAAAGAGTTGAAGATCTCCTATCTGCCCGAAGATGCTGCCCGTCATGCGCTCGACAAAGGCAAGCAGGAGCGGTACAACCTTTGGCTGAAAGGCAGAAGCAAGGATATCTATCTCGATCAGGCTATCAAGATCATCGGCGATGTACAAAAGCAACAGAACCTCGCTAAAGCGAACCGCAGAAACGGTGCACCGATCTAAGCATTTTTCCCTAATAGTTATAGTTAGTATAGAACCCTGCCGCAAGCAGGGTTTTGTACTATTGATCAATTCACGATGGCCGAAGCTGTGGAACGAACCGAGCCAGGCATCGGCGCAAGCTGATCAAACCGGTCTGCCCTGTCATAGACAGCATAGACGTTTTTAAATTTACATGCAGGCAGAGCCTGCCCGATGAGTGCCACGGTTGAGTGTGTAAGAGGAAAAACTCATGCTCCTCATACACTACTGATACCAGAAGTTTGCCGGCGCCCAACCAGATGTGACCGACGGAAAGCAGTTCATCCGCTATCTGTTTCTGACTTGAATCTGCATGAGCATCACAGCAGCATACTAATGAACTCCGATCTGCAGTTCATCGGTCTGCACATTGTTCGTTGCCTCAGGAGAGTTGCGACAACCCAGGGCTCAATGGAATAAAAAAACCCCGGGGATTCCCCGGGGTAGTCATTATTTTGCTCAGTCACTTAAAACGATTTCACAGCTGCTGGCTTTCTACGTGCAGGCTTGGCTGCAGTTTGCTTCCTGGCTGGCGGCTTTGACTGCCCGGTGACTGCTGCTGCTTTCTTCGCTGCTTCGAAGGCATTGATGATGCCACCGGTTTTACTGATGTCAGACAAAGAAACTGAAGTATTCAAGCGAGGTGTGTTTACTTTAGCAACAGGTGCAACCGCACTCGTTTCAATAACCGATTTCAACTGCTGCGCGCTCAAAGTAGGGTAGTAAGACAGCAGGAAAGCAGCCACGCCTGCCGTCACAGGAGAAGCCATACTGGTGCCTGAGGCATCCCCATAGGTTGTTCCGCCTGGAACTGTTGAGTAGATTTGGTGTCCCGGCGCGAATACGTCAACTTCCGACTTTCCATAATTGGAGAATGAAGCTACCAACCCGCCATTTTGAGGGTCACCACTGGCACCAACAGTAAGCCAGTTGTCGGCTTTGCGGCCATTGGCTTCGAATATAGGATTGGGAAAATTAGACACGCTATCAACATTGGAGGCGTCATTGCCGGCGGCGTGTACAAGTAGTACGTTTTTACTGGCGGCGTATTTAACCGCATCGTCTACCCAGGATTTTTGTGGCGAAAAGCTTTTCCCAAAGCTCATGTTTATGATCTTGGCGCCATTGTCTACTGCATAACGAATAGCGAGTGCGATGTCTTTATCGTGCTCATCTCCATCAGGTACGGCACGAATCGCCATAATTCGAACATTGTCGGCTATGCCATCAATACCTTTATTGTTATTACGCACAGCACCAATGATACCAGCTACGTGAGTACCATGAAAAGGCGTATTTGCCATGATATCGTTGTTACCGTAATTGCGGTCGTTGATGTCTGACTCATTATCCTGAACAATTTCGCCACGGTAGTTTTTCGGAGCCTTTTCTGCGGCTTCGGCCTTTCTTTCTTCTCCTGAAAGATACTGTCCGAACTCTTCTACAAACGATACGTTCGACATATCCATCGAGTTATTAGCCTCAAAGAAGTACAAGAAACCTTTTTGAGCCTTTTTTACTTCTTCGGTTGCAGGCGTAAATGCCTGGAGATCTTTACCAGTGTACGTTTCCTTACCGATCGCCTGACGTAAGATACTATCGTTTTTCACGGCTGCGTCATAGGTCTTGCGCAGAAACAGTACCTGCATTGCAGCTCCTTTATCGCCGCCCACAATCTGCTTTTCAGCCTTCTTCCACATCCTGTAAGTCTCCAGATCTTTTCCTTTCAGCGATGCAGAATCGGTAAGGTTTTCAAACCGGGCTTTATACTGGTGGTACACACGCGTTACTTCATAGGAGTCTTCCTTCACGTTACGACCATCTTTACCGCCGATAAAGTTCCAGCCGTGTACATCATCTACATAACCGTTTTTATCGTCATCAATGCCATTGCCGGCAATTTCCCTGGTATTTCTCCAAAGCACAGGCTTAAGGTCTTCATGCACTGTGTCTATACCAGAATCAATGACCGCAACAACCACAGTCTGACTCTTTTTGCCTTTCACGTAATCATAGGCCTTATCGAGGCTGATACCATAAAATCCGTCCTTTGTTTTGTCCTTCAGATGCCATCCTTTAGGTACCTCTTTTTGTGCAGATACGCCAAGGCAGATTCCGATTGTCAATGAAGTAAGTACAGATTTCTTGATGTTATTGATCATCATAGATTGTTTAATTAGGGAAATTTGGTTCGGGTAAAAATAAAATAAAGCTTTCATAAACAGGCCTCACACAACGTGTGGTAATGTGCAACCGCTGTTAATTAACAAGTTCACAGATCGAATTTTATACCCTGGGCCAGAGGCAAACTTGTACCGTAGTTGATGGTATTCGTTTGCCTCCGCATGTAAACCTTCCAGGCATCGCTGCCGCTTTCTCTTCCCCCGCCCGTTTCTTTTTCGCCACCAAATGCGCCTCCTATCTCTGCACCGGAGGTACCTATGTTCACATTCGCAATACCACAATCTGAACCACCGGCAGAAAGGAATTGTTCAGCCTCCCTCAAATTCAGTGTCATTATAGCCGACGACAAACCCTGGGGCACTCCATTTTGAATAGCTATTGCTTCCTGGAGCGTACTAAACCTCATTACGTACAGAATCGGTGCAAAGGTTTCGTGCTGCACAATTTGGTAGTGTGGAAGTACCTCGGCTACGCAAGGCTTCACATAGCAACCGCTCTCGTATCCTTTTCCTTCTAATACTCCGCCATCAACCAGAAAAGTGCCGCCTTCTTTTTTGCAACGCTCGACTGCATCGAGGTAAGTTGTAACAGCATCCTTGTCGATCAACGGGCCCATGTGTATCTGCGAATCCAGCGGATTACCGATTTGCAATTGGCTGTACGCTGCTTTTAATTTCGAAATGAAGGAAACGTAAATGTCGTCGTGTATGATCAGCCGTCTTGTGGTAGTGCAGCGTTGCCCTGCAGTGCCAACAGCACCAAAAACGCATCCTACAATGGCTATGTCTATATCGGCCTCTTTCGAGATAATGACCGCATTATTACCTCCCAGTTCCAGCAGGGCACGGCCAAGCCGGGCTCCCACAGCCGCTCCCACTGCCTTACCCATCCTGGTGGAGCCGGTTGCAGACAGCAGGGGTATCCGGGTATCGCTGGCCAGCTTTTCACCCAGGGTACGGTCCCCGATCAGGAGTGTACTTACTCCCTCGGGTACCCCATTGCGCTGGAGCACGCCGGCTATGATGTGCTGGCAGGCAAGGGCGCACAGGGGTGTTTTTTCTGACGGTTTCCAAACACATACATCACCACAAACCCATGCGAGCGCTGCGTTCCAGCTCCATACAGCCACTGGAAAATTAAATCCCGAAATGATTCCTACTATGCCCAGCGGATGCCACTGTTCATACATCCGGTGCACCGGGCGCTCGCTGTGCATGGTATTGCCATTCAATTGACGTGAAAGCCCCACAGCAAAGTCGCAGATGTCTATCATTTCCTGCACTTCACCATAGCCTTCCTGCAAACTTTTTCCCATTTCGTAGGACACCAGCTTCCCAAGCGATTCTTTATTTTCCCGGAGGGCATCGGCAAACTGCCGAACAATTTCACCCCGCCTGGGCGCTGGGTATAATTTCCATTCCTTAAAGGCTTTTGTAGCCTTTTGGATAGCCTCTTCGTATCCTGCAGGATCGCAGGTTGAAACCGACGCGATCTTTTTACCGTCTACCGGCGAAAAAGAATGAAGCTCCGGACCAGTGGTTGCCAATGTCTGACTACCAGAGCTTGCCCCGGGGTTGGTCTGTTTTATTTGAAACAGGTCGAGTATGTCTTGCATGTAAAATTTTATAAGGTAAATCGCGCGCCCACCAGCAACCACCTGCCTGGCATTTGTGCACCAAGCAGATCGCTGTACGCCTCGTTAAAAATGTTGTCTACCTGACCGAACACCGCCACACGGGTTTTGATCACATTGTATTCTGTTCTTGCGTTTACAACAGTATATGCACTCGACAGCGTAGCCTTAATGGCTGCCGCAGTTTGCGATTCGCGCTGTTTATGCAATCCATTGAGGCTGCATACGAAGCGTGGCGTAGTGAGCGCTACATTGAAGTTCGTCAGCAATTTGGCAAAAGAAGACAGGTAAAAAGCAGAAGCATTTTCAGCTCCGGAAACCCCGGTCACTACAGCTCCCAGACTTCCCCATAAAGAAGCATTCTTTGGCAGGGGATAGTTAAATTGAAGGTCCATCTCTGCCCCCCGGATATTTACTTTGGCAATGTTGGTAGCAAGTGCATAGCTACCAGTAGGACTGAGGTTCTGTCTGCGGGGAATGTTGTTGTAGGGTGTCGGAACATAGTCAATCAGTTTCTGATGGAAACGTTGAAAAAAAGTTCCTGATAGTTTTATCCTGGTGCTGCTGAAATAGTCGGCGCCAAATTCGTAATTGTAAGATGTCTCGGCTCCCAGTGCAGGATTGCCAAGCCTTCCACCTGTTACAAGTGCTTTGTTGTAATTGTTATAACGCTCCGTGAAGTCAGCATCCCTTATTGTTCTGCCTCCGCTTGCCCTCACCTGAAATGGTCCTTTTTTATAGGAAAAAGCCATCTGTGGCACCAGCTCGGTTCCTCTTTGCTCATTCCAGTCAATCCTCAGCGCAGGTATCAAATTGATTCCCGACGGGGAACTATATTGTAGCACTGTAAACAAGGCTGCCTGGCTCTCCTGGTGATTGCCTCGATCGTTAGATTTGATCTTCCGATTAATAAACTGCACTCCTGCATTCACAACAGTTTTAGTACTAACGCGATGTTCATTTTGTAAGAGCAGTTGTGCCAGGTTGCTTTTATTGTCATTGGCTACCGCTCTTGGATTAAAAGCATAGTGGTCATTCACTGCTTTATAACCAGCGTTCAGGCTCAGCCTGTCCTTCCCCTTTTGATAGGTAATATTTAAATGGTTCCAACTGGATTTTACGCGCTCCGTGGCAGTGTCGGAAACGAAGGAAGTATAAAAATTTTGAGCAGCGAAACTTCGGTCGTCATAAGACGAGCGGAAGGCAATCTTTATTTCCGGAGAAATGTAATGACTTGCAGACAGAGAAGCAGTGTGCAAGTTGAAATGTCCACGCACACCTCGCTGCGGAGCACCGGTGGAATTATTGGATATAAACCCGCCGCCTACGGCTATTTTATTCTTATGGTGAAAGCCACCGACCTGCGCGTTCACCAGGTTGTAGGTGCCTGCAGCTATTGATGCGAGTGCTTCCGTTTTTGTAGTGCCCTGCTTTGCTGCAAATGTTTTGGTGATGATATGCACCACACCTCCAACAGCTTCTGAACCGTAAATAGCGGAAGATGCACCTTTAAGAATTTCAATCCGTTCTATTTCGAACGGAGCCAATGGAACGTAACTATTGAAATGCCCGGTTAGCGGGTCGTTCAAACGTATTCCATCCAATATCACCAAAACCTGTTGAAATGTACCACCCCTGATCACGATGTCACTCTGTGCGCCCATTGGTCCGCGTGATTGCACTTCTATACCAGGCACATAACGCAGTAATTCGTCTATAGAATTAACCGGCAGGCTTTTAAATCGATCCCCGCTGATTACCACGATGTTTCTGCCTGTCTTCGACGAAGCAACAGCACTGACGGTAGAACTAACGGTTACCGGGTCAAGATCGACCTCATTTTCCTGTGCATTCAATAAAACGCAGGTAAAAAAGTTTACTCCGAAGCATATAGCAAATGAAATCAGTTTCATGACTTTGATTGAAATCGCAAATATAGTAGTGATGGGGGAGAAGGTAG
>JBGTIL010000339.1:0-4777 GCA_041745695.1 Chitinophagaceae bacterium
CAAAACCCCGGTGCTCCATCAGGCAGATTGCCATGGCATCGCCCATTACCAGCTGCGCTGTGGTACTGGTAGTTGGGGAAAGATTGTTTGGACAGGCTTCCTGTTGTACGGTGGTATTGACAACGTAGTGCGACTGAGCAGCCAGGAAAGATTCCATGTTGCCCACCATGCCGATCACTTTATTGCCAAAGTTTCGGATAAAAGGAACGAGGACCTTTATTTCCGGGCTTTCACCGCTTTTGCTGATGAGCATCACGATATCATCCTGCTGCACCATGCCCATATCGCCGTGTATGGCGTCGGCAGCGTGTAAAAAAAGAGAAGGTGTGCCTGTAGAATTGAACGTGGCTACAATTTTCTGGGCGATAATGGCGCTTTTGCCGATACCGCTGACAACAATACGACCGGTGCAGGCTGCCAGAACATCAATCACCTCATCAAACCCCTGGAGCTGCCCGGCGAGCGCCGCGATAGAAGCCGACTGCAACCCGATGGTTTTAAGGGCAGTTTCTATCGCAGGGAGATCTTTTTTCAAGCCGTCAAAATTAAGTGGTTTGAGGGCATCTTCATAATATACTTAGCAGGCAGCATTTTAACCTTTTTATCCCTGAAGTTCTGGGCTGCGTCATTAAATTCGCGTACTTTGAAAGAGTAGCGATCTGCTTACTCCCTTTAACCTGCTACTGATCTTTCTATCTTTCCGGCTTGTACCATGCAATCTGGCGTCTGTTCTGAAAGCAAAGCAAAAACATCATCTAATGGCGATTTCGAAAAAAACTACTATAAAAAAACCCGCCTCCAAAAAAACAAATACTTCGCAATTCAGCTCTCAAACCTTACATACAGCTTTAAAAGACCATTTTGGTTTTGATGCCTTTAAGGACGAACAGGAGCAAATCATCCAGTGCGTTCTTGGTGGAAAGGACGCTTTTGTGATCATGCCCACCGGGGGCGGTAAAAGTCTTTGTTATCAACTACCGGCCCATATGCTGTCTGGTGTGGCCATCATCGTAAGCCCGCTGATTGCCCTGATGAAAAACCAGGTCGACCTGGTGCGCAGCTACAGCAGCCAGGACGATGTAGCCCATTTCTTAAATTCAACGCTGACTAAAAAAGAGATCAAGATCGTTCAGGACGACCTGCAGTCGGGACGTACAAAAATGCTTTATGTTGCCCCTGAAACCCTTACCAAGCAGGATAATCTCGATTTCTTCAGCAGCCTTAAGGTTTCTTTTTTTGCAGTGGACGAGGCACACTGTATTTCGGAATGGGGACACGACTTTCGACCGGAGTACCGCCGTTTGCGCGAAATGATGGACGAAATAAATCCTGATGTGCCGGTAATCGCACTCACTGCTACTGCCACACCTAAGGTACAAAGCGACATTTTAAAAAACCTCGGTCTGAGAGAACCTCAGGTATTTATGTCTTCCTTCAACCGTCCTAACCTTTACTACGAGATACAGCCCAAGATAAAAAAAGACCAGACCCTGAAGAGTATTGTCAAGTTCATCAGCCAGAACAATGGGAAATGCGGCATTATCTATACTACCAACCGCAAAACCACTGAGGAACTGTCTGAGCTACTTCGTCAGAATGGCATTAAGGCAGTAGCCTACCATGCCGGCATCGATTCCAAGATCAGGGCCGACCGGCAAGACCAGTTCCTCAACGAGGATGCACAGGTTATTGTGGCCACCATTGCGTTTGGTATGGGAATCGACAAGCCCGACATTCGTTTTGTGATCCATTACAACATGCCGAAGTCTATCGAAAATTATTACCAGGAGACGGGTCGTGCCGGCCGCGACGGGCTGGAAGGCAAGTGTATCCTGTACTACTCTCATAAAGACGTGAGCAAGCTGGAGCACCTGATGCGCGATAAGCCGCTTAGCGAACGCGAGGTAGGCTCGCAGTTGATCAATGAAACAGTGGCTTATGCGGAGAGCGGCGTTTGCCGGCGCAAAGTGCTGATGAGCTATTTTGGTGAGGAATATGGCGATACGTCTTGCGGAAGCTGCGACAATTGCCGCCATCCCAAACCACGCATCGAAGCAAAAGAGCATGTTACACAGGTGCTTCAAAGTATCAAAGCCCTCAACGAAAGCTTTGCCACAGAATATGTGGTGAGCATTGTAACCGGTCGCCTTACACCACAGATCAAGATGTTCCGCCATGAGGGGTTGGATGTCTTTGGCATTGGCAAGAAAGATCCCGACCATTTCTGGAATTCGCTGATTCGCCAGATGCTGCTGGAAGGACTGTTGAAAAAAGATATAGAAGAATACGGTGTTTTAAAGATCACCAAGAGAGGGCAGGACTTCCTGAAAAAACCCAAGACCTTCCCGATCGTTCTGAATAATTTATTTGAGGATGCGAATGAGGATGATGAGGAAAGCAATAATAATTCTCATGCCGACCTGACGGTTGACGAGGTATTATTTACTGCGCTGAAAGAGATCCGCCAGCGGGAATCAAAGAAAAAAAACCTGCCTCCCTTTGTGCTGTTCCTGGAAAGTTCCCTGCAGGATATGGCCACCATGTATCCTACCACCACTACAGAACTTGAGCGTTGCCAGGGCGTGAGCAAGGGCAAGGCAATCCGGTACGGCAAGCCGTTTTTGGATGTGATTCAACAGCACGTGGAGGCCAATGGAATCGAAAAGCCTGATGATTTTGTAATGAAAAGCGTGGTGAATAAAAGCACCAATAAGGTGCACATCATACAGCAGGTTGACAAAAAAATTCCTTTGGAGATGATCGCCCGAAACAAGGATCTGCGGATAGAAAATTTGTTGGAAGAGATGGAAACTATTGCGGCCAGTGGCACCAAGCTCAACCTCGACTATGCCATTTCCGACATGCTCGACGAGTATGAGCAGGAGGAGATCATTGACTATTTCAAAGGCTGCGAAACGTCGTCTTTGGAAATTGCCCAGCAGGAGTTAGCGGAAGGCAATTACAACCTGGAGCAGTTAAAGATTATGCGCATCAAGTTTCTGAGTGTGTATGGCAACTAGGAGAAGATTTCTGTTGACTGCGCGGGATACATTGGTATAAAACCCTATTTTTGCCCCCCGCATTTGCGGAAGGCTGGTGCGGTAGCTCAGTTGGTAGAGCAAAGGACTGAAAATCCTTGTGTCGCCGGTTCGATCCCGGCCCACACCACATGAAACTGAAAAAAATCCCTTGTAAATTAACCGTTTACAGGGGTTTTTTCGTATAACGAGCGTGTGAGATCGATAGGTCGATGTATTATGAAAGATTGTTTAAAGGTTTCTATTAATATATCATTTGCAGGGATGAAACCCAAGGCTTGTCCTGACTTGGGAAGTATGTTTGAATCAGCGGCTAAAACACTCAGAGATGTAAATGGCAGTTGCGGGAACTGTGGCTGATGGCGAAGGCATCACATCTATATAGCCAGAGCCATGAAGGGGGGATTCGACCCCGATGGGGTCGCATGAAATGAACGAAAGGAGGTCTACAAATATGCCATCCCTTCGGGATGAAAAATCCAACTACACGATCTTGCTTAGAACGTATGTTTTAATTGATGACTCAAACATCGATAACATCTGGGCGGTATTTGCGTGACCTGAGTCGGATGGCGAAGGCATCATATATCTATAGCAAACACTATAAAAGTGGGATTCGACCCCGTTGGGGTCGCACAAAATGCCGAAAGGACGTTCTATAAATATGCCATCCCTTCGGGATGAAAAATCCAATTATGCGATCCGATTTAGAATGTATGTCTGAATAATGAGGTAAAAATATATTGCATATGAATTGTGATTGTGAGATCTAAAGCTGATACTGAAAGCATCTAATCTATATAGCAAACATTAGGAAGGGTGATTTGACCCCGTTGGGGTCGCCCACTACGAGTGGATGGATGTTTTAAATATTTCATCCTATGGGATGAAAAAACCATTATCCGTTCTTGCTTAGAGCGTATGTTTGATTAAACGGGTAAAAACATTGATGACCTGTAAGCACGCAATGCGTGACCTGAGGCGGATGCCGAAGGCATCATAGTATATAGCAAATACCACAAAGGGAGATTCGACCACGTTGGGGTCGCATAAAACGAGCGGAAGGATGATCTGTAAATATTTCATCCCGTCGGGATAAACAAAACCTAGCATGCCTGGTACCTTCACGCAATTGTACCTTCAAATTGTTTTTGCCGTCAGCGGACGTCAAAGCCTGGTGCAAGCAGCCTGGGAAGATCAGTTGTATAGGTACATTACCGGCGTCGTTCAAAACAAAGAACAAAAAATGCTTGCTATCAATGGCATGCCCGATCACCTCCATTTTCTTATTGGCATGAAACCCTCTTGTTGCCTCTCGGACCTTATAAGAGAAGTTAAAAAATCATCCAATGAATTCATCAATCAAAACAAATTCACGCCCGGTAAATTTAACTGGCAGGAAGGCTATGGCGCTTTCTCATACAGCCATTCGGCATTAGGTACGGTGATCAGCTATATCAATAGTCAAAAAAAGCACCACCAAAAGAAAACGTTCCGGGAAGAATATCTGGAGTTTCTCACTAAACTCGACATTCCATACCAGCAACAGTACTTGTTTGAATGGACTGACTAAGCCCAAATTTTCAACGCATGAACAAAGCTGCAACCTGTGCTGAACCACGGCGAAACGGGATTCGACGTCAAGAAGCGCCTCGCGAAAGACACACGGTTGAAGTACACCCGCGTGCCGTTGATTTTTTGGTCTACAGCCGCGTCGGAAAAGCAAATTCAATATGCTT
>JBGTIL010000340.1:0-19843 GCA_041745695.1 Chitinophagaceae bacterium
TAAGTGTTGTGGTGGTAGCACCGCAGCTCACAGGCGGCGCAGCCGCCGTAGCACTTAGTGTTGAAGCAGCTTGCGTGATGGTTGCAGTAGTAGTGGCACTGCAGCCCGAAGCATCACGCACAACTACAGAATAGCTGCCTGCGGCAAGCGATGTGAAGATGCCACTGGCAACAGGGGCTGCTCCATTGAGACTATACGTATAAGGTGCAGTGCCGCCCGTGGCACTCACCGTAAGCGTTGTGGTCGTGGCACCACAGCCCACAGGCGGCGCAGCCGCCGTAGCACTTAGTGTTGAAGCAGCTTGCGTGATGGTGGCAGTGGTAGTAGCACTGCAGCCCGAAGCATCACGCACAACTACAGAATAGCTGCCCGGTGCAAGACCCGCAAAGACGTTTGTGTTTTGACCAGTACCACCATTCAGACTATACGTATAAGGTGCGGTGCCGCCCGCTGCACTCACCGTAAGTGTTGTGGTGGTAGCACCGCAGCTCACAGGCGGCGCAGCCGCCGTAGCACTTAGTGTTGAAGCAGCTTGCGTGATCGTTGCAGTAGTAGTAGCACTGCAGCCCGAAGCATCACGCACAACTACAGAATAGCTGCCCGCGGCAAGACCAGCAAAGACGTTTGTGTTTTGAGCAGTGCCACCGTTAAGGCTGTATGTATAAGGTGCAGTGCCGCCTGTGGCACTTACTGTAAGCGTTGACGTTGTAGCACCACAGCTCACAGGCGGCGCAGCCGCCGTAGCACTCAGCGAACCCGCTGCATTATTAATAGTGCGTGTAACAGGAGGTGAAGAACAACGCGAATTATAAACGACCCTTATCGTGTATGCGCCCGCCTGAAGATTTGTAAATACACCAGTCGTATTACTCCCTGTCCCATTGATGGTATAGACCAGGCCCGCCTCAGGCAGCGGCTTTGTTAGCCTGATCGTGCCCGTAGAAACCGAGCAGGTTGGCTGAGTAACCACAACAACAGGTGGGGGCGGTGCACCCACCTCATCTTCGTCTTCATCTGCATCTTCTTTATCAGATACATCGCGGCAATTGCCCGAGAAAACAATTCTCCTGAAACACCCGCTTCCAGCATAAACAGCAGGCACATGATAGTCTTTTTCCGTAGCGCCGGCAATTGACGTAAATCCATTTTCGCCACAATTATTAGGATTCACCTGCCACTGGTAAGTGAAGGTCCCCGTACCGCCCTCGGGTATCGTGCCCCTCAAAAAGCCAATCGTTCCTTCACAACGTGCCGCTTCCCACTCAATCTCGTTTTCCCGGATGCAATTATTCTGACCGATCGCGGAACCTGCAACACTAACCAGCAGGGCACAAAAAAGCGCGATTTTAAAACCACGAAATAGCTTAAACCTGATCAGGTATTCGCTGACCAAAACGTCGAGGGAGTTTTCTATAGAGTGGGCCATTTGAGAAGGCTAAAACTTGGGTTGATAAAATAACATCTGCATAGGTTGTATTCCCACCAATACAGTTAGAACAGCCGTACAAGAATAGCGTTGGTTAAAAGTTTTTCAGGAGTGGAGAGTATGAACAGGTCAGGACAAATTTAAGAAACGTAGCGTTTGTTCTTATTTCAGCTTCGTTTTTATGCAACCGAGACGCCAGTCTTACCGCGCCTTACCAACCTAACCGCATTACGTACTGTTTTCTGTACCAGCAAAAAATTGCCCAATTACGCTGACTACTAAATAATGATAAATTGCCCCTAATCGAAACAATTTGGCAAAAAATCGCAATTCCGATGCAAACGTTCAGCGAGAGTGCAGGAATTGAGCTCCCACGGTATATACTGACGACGCAAACATAATTGATCGGATGATCCGCCCCGTAGCCAATCAGCGTACTTCCATAACCAATCGGAACCCTACATCCGGACTTTTGGTAGTAGGTTTAAGTTTAAACCGCAAGGACGGTCGGAAATTATCACCCAGGTAATCGCTGAAAGAGCCCCCTCTCACTACCTTTTCATTGCCCAGGGGTGGCCCATCCGGATTTTTGCTGTTGTCGGTGTCGCGGTAATAATCGGAATCGTACCAGTCCATACACCATTCCGAAACATTGCCATACAGATCATAAATCTTTGATATGTTTGGCTGCTTATCCCCAACCGGATGCGTTTGCTTACCTGCATTGGCAAAATACCAGGCAGATTTTTTAATGTATGCTTCCGGTCCGCCGGCAGCGTCCAGTTCAGCTTTACCCCCGATCTTAGCTACATATTCCCATTCGGCTTCGGTAGGCAACCGGAACCTGATATCACTGATAACATTCAGTTTCCGGATAAACTTCATTACCTCTTCCCAACTCACGTTTTCCACCGGGCAGTTCGAACAACCTTTGTTACTGCTTGGATTGTAATCCATGATGCTTGTCCATTGCTCTTGTGTAACCTCATACTTTCCAAAATGGATGGACTTTATCGTTACCGGGTGCTCCACTTCATCCTTTGAAGGTGCCCTGTTATTCCCCATCACAAAATTTCCACCATTGATAAAAACCATATTTGAAACCAGTGCATTAATGGAAGCCTCCTGGAGGTCTTTGCTTTTTATAGTTGCCACACCCCCTTTCTTTGGCGGCGTTCGACTTGTTTTCGGCACAGGGGAAAGAGCGCGCTTCACTGTGCTACCAGTATCATGCGCTTGCCGGGCTTTTTCGTCTACAACATAGAGCATGTCAAGAAAGACTTCATTAAGCCCCGATTTGGTAACTATAAATTGACCTCGCAATTCATCAAGCGTGCGACTACTCCTGGCTTTGTACTCATAAACGCCAGGCTTTAAATTAATATACCTGTGGGTGCTTTTCAGCACTACCCCGTTGAACTCCCTGAAAATATAAAGCAGGCAATCTTCATTAGTTGCAAAAAGCACTTCCTGGGAAGTTGTATCAGGTGCAGCGGTAACCCCAAAAGAATGCCAACCCAGTGCATTTTGAGGCCTGTTTCCCGGGGCAGCATCGAAATCCACGTGCACAGGAGGCTTCATACCAGTATAGCTGGCATCTTGTTTAAACGGCAATGCCAGCAAAATACTGAATATGAAAAGAACGTAGGGCATAGCGGAACGTATCAAATTAAAAGGATGAACTGTGTATCAGTCTAACCTTGGATTAAAGCGGCTTGAGCAAGGTTAAACAGTGCAACAGTTCACTTGGCTACTGATCCATACTGTCAGCATTCAAACCGCACTGTAAAAATACCAACAAATAATTGTTTAACCAGGCACTCGGGCTCCAGAGCGTCGTTGAAGGAAGTAATGGATCACCTACTCCTTTCGCATTTATACGACATGTTCTGCGCCAGAATAGTTGTATGCAGCATTCAGGTATTACGCTACATTTCATTACTCCTCACTTCACGTGCCAAATGTAGGATCGGGTAGACAATCGAAAATCACTGGAAATGTTTAAAAATGAAGACAATAAGCGTCCCGATCGCAGTACGGCAGGCAAACCGGCCTACTCTAAAAACCATTCGCTTAACCACCCGGCAAGTGCATTTATCATCTGTTCAGCAGGTGCCTATGCTGACTTCAGAGCCATGTAACCACACGGGTAATTTTACTTTATTTCCTTTTTAAATTCCGTTGTATCGCTTGCAAGAATCGGAACAGCATATCCCCCGGTATCCAACATAGTGGCAGGGAAAGAAGCCTTTAGCTCACGCCACCGGGTTTTGTCAACGTTGGTTTTATACAGATAGATGGCCTCTAAATGGGTGAGGCCTTTAAGCGACAGCAAGCCGTTTGCTGAAACTTTTGTAGACACAAGGTTTAAAGAACGCAGCTCTTTTAATGAAGTCAGCAACGCAAGCCCACTATCAGTGATGCCCGTGTTACTCAGGTGCAGCAACCTTAGTCTGTTGCACTCCTTAATATACTTCATGGCTTCATCACCAATTTTTTTATCACTCAATTTAATCCACAACAACTGCTGCTTCAGTGGGAGTAACAACTGAATTTCTTTGTCAGTGATACCTGTAGCCGTCACAAAATTGACCGACAGGTAATTACTGTTTTGCGCTACTGGTACTACTATCACGCCTTTGTTCCTGAGTGCCTCAATCGCCCTGGGGTCGGCTGCAGCCACAGCTGACTCGGGTACTATTGGCGTAGCTTTCGTTTCCTCCTGCGGTGCCCTTTCCAGGGCCGCGAGAACCGGTTTTATCTTTTCAGCCTGTGCCAGGTCTTTTACTTTTTTGTCAAATGAAGCACCGCCCGCTATCCACCAATGCAATAATGCTATCTGGTCTTTTGTAAGCTTGGGCTTGCCTTTCGGCGGCATGTGATGCTCATCTCCCAGGGGTAGTAGCAAACGTTGGATCATTTCGCTTTCTCCCGGTTCTTCAGGTATGATGACTTCACCGTTCTTACCGCCTTTTAAGAGCGCCTCCGGACTGTCCATCCGCAGCTTTCCTTTTTGTTTTTTCGCACCATGACAGCTGTAACACCGTGTTTCGAATATAGGCTTCACTACATCTGCGTAAATAGCCGCTTCCTGCACGTTGGGGATGACTGGTATCGGGGCTGCAACAGCAGGCGTCTCTTCATCACCAAGTGCCGAAAGGAGGTAATCTTCTCCGTGTGTAAGTGTTCCTCCAAAATGACCTGTCGCTGCAATCAACAGCAACAGAACAACAGACGCTCCTTTGTAAACGATGTCAAACCGGCGGGTAAAAACCCGCGCACCAATGAACATAGAAAGGGCTGCTACCGCAAGACCCATCCACATATGCAGGGCTACTGTATTTTCATCATACCCACCCTGCAAGGATAGCAAATAGCCAGTGATACAGGAAAGCAGGGCGGACCCGATGCCAAGGCACCAAATCGCCTTCATGATGCCATGCGACAAACTGGCTTCTTCTTTGCGGAAAAGCCACTGAAGCAATAATGCCAATAACAAAATACCAATCGGCAGGTGTACCAGCAATGGATGGAAACGACCAATAAATTCTGTTATGGTAAGCAGCAAGAGATCAAGTTTAGGCAGTAAGATAGCGTTTGCGTAACAGGTGCATCATGTGTACGTTAATCGCCCATTGATCTGCCAAAGGCTGGCGTGTGTAAGGTATCGTAGGCATGTAGTCGGGCGGACCAAATTCTGTAAGTATGGTAAGCAGTTCGCCGTTCTTCTTTTTCCTTTCCACTATCTTGTCCCACCAGGTTAAATGCGCCTTTACCGCGTCTTCCCATTCAGGTGCCCTGGGATCATTCACCTGCGGTCCTTCAGCATGTCCGATGCGAGCATGAATATGTTCAGTTTTATCGATTGCCAGCTGCATGGTTTCCGGCTGGTCTTGCAAAAGCGATTCGCTTACATTACACCAATGCGATGCATCTAATGTGATCTTCAGGTCGGGCATCGTTTGCAAATATTTCTTTGCCACGGGCGCTGCAAACAACATCCGGGACCGGTGCGTTTCATGACAAATTAAAATGCCGGTTCGTTTTGCTAACTGAGTCGTATGCACGATCAACGCGGCATTCTCTTCGAAAGAAAAAAAGTCTTTTCCGGAGTGGCAATTAATGTACAACGGCCTCTGGATGTTATTGGTAGCAGCAGCATCCACCATCTTTTTAAATTGTGCCAGGTGCTCTGTGTAATTGCTTTGTGGTGCTCCTGCAAGAAAGCCGATAGCGAGTTTGTATTTTCTTAAAGCGGAAAACAATTCATCTTGCGAAGGCTTTTCCATCGGCCACCACATTTCTATTCCATCATATCCTTCTTTCTTAACTTTCGCACAAAACGCATCAAGGTTACCTGCAAAACCCCAGCTGGTAGCCAACATCTTTAGCTCAAAATTTTTGTTTGGGGCGAGTTCGGATGGATGTTTTTCTGCCACTGCATCCAAGGAAGAAAGCAATACTCCGGTGGTAGCTGCGGCAGATGTTTTGATGAAGGATCTACGGTTCTGTGTCATTTAGTATTATGGGAATTATGCAATAATTTCTTCAATCACTTTTCCATGAACATCCGTTAGGCGGAAAGGCCTGCCCTGGAAGTCGAAAGTGAATTGTTCATGGTCGAAACCTAAGCGGTTAAGAATCGTGGCCTGTATATCATAAGGAGTCACATTGCCACCAACGGAACTATACCCGATTTCATCAGTTTCGCCATAAGTCACGCCTTTGCGTATACCGCCGCCAGCCATCCAGATGGTAAAAGCTTCGGTATGATGGTCTCTTCCTTTAAATGGATTTGGTTTCCCCTCCCTGTTTTCCATCATCGGAGTACGCCCGAATTCGCCGCCCCACACCACAAGAGTTTCATCGAGCAAACCTCTTTGTTTGAGGTCAAGTATCAGCGCAGTGACCGCTTTATCGGTTTGCCTGCACTTGTTCACGAGCCCGACATCTATAGCCAGGTCGGAGCTTGTGCCGTGCGTATCCCAGCCCCAGTCGAACAGCTGCACAAACCGCACTCCTTTCTCTACCAGTTTTCTCGCCAGCAATACATTGTTGGCAAAACGTGCCTCTCCGGGTTTCGTGCCATACATATCATGAATGTATTGAGGCTCGTCACTAATATCCATTACTTCGGGCACAGAGATCTGCATCTTGTAAGCCATCTCATATTGCGCTATGCGCGATAATATCTCGGGGTCGTTATACTCTTTGTAAGATGCTTCATTTACTTTATTGATCGCGTCGATAGAAGCCTTGCGTAAGTCACGGTCCATACCTTGCGGATCGTTAATGAACAGCACGGGATCGCCTTCGCTTCTGCATTGCACGCCCTGGTAAACGGACGGCAGAAAGCCACTCCCCCATACACTTTTACCAGCATCCGGAAACTTACCACCAGACGTGAGCACTACATACCCGGGCAGGTTTTGGTTCTCTGTGCCCAAACCATAGGTAGCCCAGGAACCCATGCTGGGCCTGCCTAAGCGCGCACTGCCCGTATGCATTAATAACTGCGCAGGTGCATGATTGAACTGATCAGTACTAACTGATTTTAGAAAAGATATTTCATCAACAATGGTTGACAGGTGTGGAAGGTGCTCGCTCAACCAGGCACCGCTTTGTCCGTGTTGTGCAAAGCCTGCCTGTGGTCCCAACATCTTTGGTACGCCGCGGATAAAAGCAAAGCGCTTGCCTTCTAACAAAGAAGGAGGACAATCCTGGCCATTGAGTTTATGCAGTTCCGGCTTGTAATCAAATAATTCAAGTTGTGAAGGTGCACCGGCCATGTGCAGGTAAATGATACTCTTTGCCCTTCCGGCGAAATGAGGGAGCTTGGGTGCAAGCGGATGTGCCGGGTCAAACAGCACTTTGGTTGTCTCGCGTGCTGAATTAGAACCGCATGATTGTAAGAAAGAGCCGAGTGCTAAAGAACCCAAACCAAAACCGCATTCTTTTAAGAAATGCTTACGGGTATACTGGCGGGCAGTTGCAGCTTCTGCTTCCTTTATCAATCGGTGGATATGCAACTCTTTTTGTGTCATGCTACTAGTTCTTTGTGATCACCTCGTCTAAATTAAGCAGCGCATTGGCTACCACTACAAGGGCTGCTGTTTCAGGATTGGCATGGCTATCATTTACACCAATGATCTCACAGGTCTTCACCTTATCCCCCTTCAATGAAGCATACGCCTGGGTATACAAGCCTTCCAGCACTTCAGATTTGGCGGGCATGATGGGTTTATACATCATTGCCTGGTATCCCTTAGCAATCAATTCCTTTATGTCTCCTTTGTTGGTGGCGCGCTGCTGCATCAGGTAAGCCAGGTGCCTGCCTGCTTCCAGGTATACAGAATCATTGAGTGTGGTTAAAGCCTGCAAAGGCGTATTGGTGCGGATTCTCCTGGGCATGCAAACTTCTCTCGCCGCGCCGTCGAATGTTATCATAGAGGGATAGGGCGCGGTACGTTTCCAATAAGTATAGATAGCCCTTCTATATTGGTCCTGTCCTTCGCTTTTCTTCCAGGTAGAACCGTTCCAAGGCGACATCCAGATGCCAAGCGGCTGCCAGGGCATTACGCTTGCACCATACATTTTAGCACTCAGCAAACCACTGAAGGCCAGCGCCTGGTCCCGTATCTGCTCCGCCGATAAACGAACCCGTGCAGCACGAGAATAATACTTGTTGTAAGGATCTTTCTGCAAACCTTCCTTGCTTACCTTAGAATCCTGCCGGTAAGCGGCTGACATGACTATTTCCTTCAATAATTTTTTCACACTCCAGCCCCATTCGTGCATGAATTGATAAGACAGATGATCCAGCAACTCCACATGAGTAGGGTCGGCGCCTTGCGTACCCATGTCCTCCAGGGTTTCTACCAAGCCAGTGCCGAACAGCTGCTCCCACAAACGATTAACCATAGTACGCGCCGTAAGTGGATTTCTTTTATCGGTAAGCCACATCGCCAACCCCAGCCGATTGGCGGGTGCACCTTGTGGAAGGCTTCCGAGTGACTCGGGAATACCAGGCTGTACTTTTTTGCCTTTCACCAGCCAGTTGCCTCGGTCGAAAACGAAAGTGTTACGGCTCATATCTGCCGGGTTATCTACCATTACCGGTGTTGAAGGAACGTCTTTTGTAACAAGCTCCCAGTAGTGCTTGGCTATGCTGTCGTACCCGGGTTTGCCCCTGCCGGGTAAGGGTTGTGTAAAATGAAACCAGTCGAACTGCAAGCCGTTCACGTTAGAATCTTTTAGCGCAGGATTCTTGTAAGAAAGATAGAGATCGTGTACGCCATTCACCAGAGGCAGCGCGACCTTTGAGATCGTCCACCAGCGTTTGTCGGGGGGCTGCACCGGGATGGTTTTTAAAATGGGACCGTCGGCGCCATCCAGACGGATGGTCCATTGCCCACCGGGCTGCAAAACAGCATAGCGGTAGATGAGCTCTGTTTTTTGAGAGAGGTTGATCTTTTGCAAACGTGCTACTGACGGACTGCGCATTGCCAGCCACTTGCCATCACTCAACTCCGCATTCCGAAAGCTGTCTGTAATTAAAGAATTATGGGCTGGTTGCCAGGTACGTAGAAACAGGTCAGCGGCTTGTGCCTCGGTTTTATATTTGCTTTCATTCAGCCACTTCACAATTGCCAGGCGCTTTATACTGTCGCCGGTTTCATAATGCCGGAGCACGGGATAGTCGGCATGGGTATCTTCATCGCGGGAGTTATTGAAGAAGGCCATGAATTTGTAGTAGTCGTCGTGTTTAAAAGGATCGTACGGATGGCTGTGGCATTGCACGCAAGCGAAGGTCGTGCCCATCAAGCCTTCCCAGGTGCTGCTCACCCTGTCCATCACAGCGGCTGTCCTAAATTCTTCGTTGTCGGTTCCTCCTTCATCGTTGGTCATGGTATTGCGATGGAAAGCAGTGGCCAGTATTTGTTCGTCCGTTGCGTTGGTTAAAAGATCGCCGGCCAGTTGCTCTTTCAGGAACACATCATACCGCTTGTCTTCATTAAACGCTTTTATCAACCAGTCGCGGTAACGCCAGATGCTCCTGCTGTCGTCCCTTTCGTAGCCTTTGGTATCTGCATAGCGGGCAATGTCCATCCACAAGCCGGTCCATCGTTCACCGAAGTGAGGCGAGGACAAAAGCGAATCAACCAGCAATTCGTAAGCGTTTGGGGCACTGTTTTCGAGAAACTGTTTTGCGAGTGATGGAGTGGCAGGGATGCCTGTAAGATCGAGGCTGGCTCTTCGTAGTAAGGTGGCTTTATCAGCTTCCGCCGATGGCTTCATCTCAACCTTGTTGAGCTTATCGTAGATAAAATAATCTATATCATTCTTTATCCAGTCCGTTGTTTTGGCAGGCAGCAAACCAAACAAGGCTGGTTGGGGTTTCGGAACCGTCACGTTTTTCACCGGCAGGTAAGCCCAATGCTCTCCCCATTTCGCACCCTGATCAATCCAGCGGGTAAGTATCTCTATTTCATCATCGCTCAGCGGCTCTTTTTTAAAAGGCATTCTCTCTTCGGGGTCTTTCAGGTGCAGCCGCCGAATCATTTCGCTGTTAGCAGCGTCTCCGGGTATGATGGCAGGTTTGCCTGATTCTGTTTCTGCCAATGCCTCAGATCGAAAGAGCAGGCTGAATCCTGATTGTTTTTTAACGCCGCCATGACAGGTGATGCATTTCGTATTGAGAATAGGTTTTACCTGTGTGCTGAAGTCAATGGTTTCATGACGGGTGCTAAACACAAAAACTGTGACTGCTGCCATCAAGCAGAAGAGCACGGTATATTTTTTATAACCTTTGAGTAGAAGCATTTTCCCGGCGACTTTATTAAACGAATCACGCAGTGGTACAGCTAGTTACATTCTTTCCAAACTGCCGTATTTTAATGACCGCCATTACCCCTTCAACGCCACAACGCTGATATCAAACCAAACGTTTGAAGCAAAGCTCTTCTTAGGACTTGGGCACCCCGAAATGGGCGACTAAAACCAGGACAATTTTATTGCTCAAGCTTACAAACAGTCTCGGAACGATTTGGCGATTGTGATGGCTGATCTATTCGGGAATATACGTAGAAATTTTTATAGGCGTACTATTACCCCTAAGGCTGATTCTATTCAAACGTCCAATTGTTTGTCGGCATTAAAAGCGCAAAATTAGAACGACTTCTATAAAATATAGATGAAAGAGCATTGTTCCCTGATTTATGAAAAATTATTTTCTCATTGACAAAACATCCGAACTCAACCTTTACTTCTGGCAAAAAGTAAAGCCCGCGAAAATCAGGGGCATCAGACTTCGTAGAGCGTACCGGAATGTCAAGCCCACCGTTGGAAAATATCGTCTGGTCGAGCAGACTCAGCGGAAGAAACCAATTATAAAATTGAAGTAAGTCCTTGTATTGATTACGGCTGTTCCTCCAAAGCCTGCGGCAATTTTTTTAAGATGAAAGCTTTCTAACGATGCTGGTGTATTGCCGCGATTGGGCTTATACCAGCCGATGAAAAAAGTTGTACTGCGCGTTGTATCTCTGCTGCGTAGTCCTGTGCCAACACACGCAAATGGCCTCCATCTGTTCCCATACTATAATCCCATAGCCCGCTGTTGTGCCAGTGATCGTCGTTCTCCCAGTCGGAGCGGTCAATGATCGGATAAATGCAAACGCCCATCAACGGAATATTCTGGGCAAGCACTTTTTGTACCTCGTGGATAATCATGCGCATCCATGCCGGACGGTTACCGCCGTAGTGGCTTGTTTCACTGATGATGATTGGTCGGCGGTAGCGCGCATAGATTTTTTCTATCAGATGATGCAAGGGTACCCAGTCCTGATCCGGCGTTTCTTCGTTCCACGGGATGTAACCAGCTCCATGATACCACTGGTTGTCGAAGTAGAAATTGCTCCCGATTAAATCCAGATATTTTGCTGCGCCCCCAAATTCGGGATGCAGCAGACCTGCCATTATATCGAAGACCTCAAATTGACTTTCGTGATTTGCTTTTGCAGCTTCACGCTGATGGAGCTGATCACGTGGAATAGCCACATTGATAAGCGGCTCAACATGCACGAAACGGGACTCTGGATGAACCTCCCAGATCGCGTCCATGCATGCCATGCCCGCCCGCACCAATTGCAATTTCATCTCATAACCACGCCCCCTGGCATACGGGTGAACAGTGCCAACCTCGCCACCTACCCAGCAGAAATACGAAATTTCATTAACCGGCGTGAAGAAAGGCACGCCATCATTAAATTGATTTAAAAATAAAGCAACCGCTTTGCTAAAAGCCGCGAAGCGGCTGATGAACTCCGGACTAAAAACATCGAGATCGTCAGGCCATCCGTAATGGCATAAAGTCCAGATAACCTGAATACCCTGTCTCTGTGCAGCTGCCGCCATTGGCTCCAGAGATGAAAAATCGTAAACGCCCGGTGTTTTTTCGATTAGTGGCCAGCGCACGCCGTCCCGTACGGTTCGTATACCCTCGCTTTTTAAGAGGGCATAATCTTCTTCAGCCTGGATGTCGTGCTGTGTTTGTCCTATCATATCTAACCGGCGGCCTTGCCCGTTGATGTGACAGGCAGACTCAAAGCCACCCATCATGAAAGACCTGAAAGACTTTTCACCAATTGCCACTAGCTTTCACTTTAATAACAAAAAAATTAATACGAATCAATTGACATTTGCATCATGCTGGGCAGTGAGCGTAACAAAAACTGCACAAACCGGGTTACTCCCGAGCGTTCAGTTTCCCGAAATCGGGTGCCAGGGGCTCACTTCCCGAGATTGAGAAGCAATAGTTGTACTCGCTGATTGTACACTGCAAATGTTCCTGCCAGGATCTCGTATAGCAACACTACCGCCAAAGAACACGCGAAGTCCTTTTTTGTTACAGACATCAGGGTACTAACCGGAGTGCCCGGGCGAAAATCTAAGCAATGCAAGCTGCAAGCTTATGCAGGCTTCGGCAGTCCATGCTTAAAAATCACATTTTAATTTAAACTTAGGAAATGTCACTGTGAAGATTTTCTGAGCGCCACATCGTGGCGGCTATTCAGAAGCAGGAAGGTGAGGTTACGAACGCGGGGTTATGCATTTGGGCAGATACCCATTTTTTTTCCGACGCACTTATAGTATAATATTTCCATACAAACAATCTGGGCCTTGCACTACCTGTTCAATTGGAATTTCTCTACAGACCTGCTTCAGAAAGCTGATTGCGAAGGTTGGGAAGGGTGGCAGCATGCTGTATAACATTCTCCTTTCGTCAGGTATGCCTACTGATTCTTTGCAACTCTATAAAACTTCCCGGGAAAAGGCATAGCGGTAAAGCAGTGAAACTTATTAAAACAATTACTAATACTTACTCGGTATTGTATTGAAATCCAGGGCACTTACTACACAAAACTTTCTGGATTTGGGGATCAACTTTTAGTTCTATGGGATTAACCGGACCGAACTTTTTTCAGAACCTGCCATAAATGGTAGATCCAGCTTCACGGTTAAACCATACGTCATACAAGCTTTCAATAAAACGAACAACACCGCGACCCCAATGTTCTGCAGTACCTAAAAGTTGAATAGAAGAACGCGGCGCTGCGTTATTTGTTTTAAAAACAGACCTGAGCAAATGTTGCGGCGTCGCCTTCCCCTGAAAACTATATCTCTGTTCATTGCGGCCGCTTCCGGCCGCAATGAACAGAGGTAGCCTGGAGCTCGGCTGACAGCCCTAAAGCTTAATGAATGTCTCTGTCGTTTTAGTATTTTTCATAATCACACGCACCACGTATTTGCCCTGCGCAAGCGTACGGGCATCGATGCTTATGGTTGATGTACCGCCCGATTTAAAGAATGTCGATTCCCTGTACACAATTCCATTCAGCCCGATCACCTGCACCTGAACCTTACCGCTATAGGCACTTCGAACCCGCAACTGGAATACATCGGCTACAGGATTCGGAAATATAGTTACAGCCCGGGCATCCCTTAATTCAATCTCTTCCCGGTTGTTCAGGTTCTGGTGCCCAAACACTGCACTGTTGCTTACCGACGGTGATGTAATCTCGAGCCAATTGATATTCCAGGGATCGGAAGCCGTAGATACGATGCGAAGCGTCTGCTGACCTGCAGCAAGATTCACCGTTGTCGTTATCGTCATCCAGTCTTGGTACCAGCCGCCTGTCACCGGAACTACAACAGATGCAAGCACAGTACCATCCGCTTTGCGTAGCTGGAAGCGGGCGCCGCTGTTAGGAGTAGCGACCCTGAAGTTCACGGTATAGGTTCCTGCAACAGGAGCGTTGTAACTGTAATCCATCCAGTCGCCGTTATCGATGTAACCCACGTTCAGTCCGCCGCCTGCATCAGAAGTATTCTCTGTTTGTATCCCCTGCATGGTAGCATAGTGCTCTGCCTCGATGCGGGTAGTAGTACCGCCTGAAGGTGGTGGCGGTGGTGGTGGTGGAGGCGTTCCACCGGGTGATGTAATCTCGAGCCAGTTGATATTCCAGGGATCGGAAGCTGTAGATACAATGCGAAGCGTCTGCTGACCGGCAGCAAGATTCACCGTTGTCGTTATCGTCATCCAGTCCTGGTACCAGCCACCCGTTACAGGAACTACAACAGATGCAAGCACAGTACCATCCGCTTTGCGTAACTGGAAGCGGGCGCCGCTATTGGGCGTGGCTACCCTGAAGTTCACGGTGTAGGTGCCTGCAACAGGAGCGTTGTAGCTGTAATCCATCCAGTCGCCGTTATCGATGTAACCCACGTTCAGTCCGCCGCCTGCATCGGAAGTGTTCTCTGTTTGTATCCCCTGCATGGTAGCATAGTGCTCTGCCTCGATGCGGGTAGTGGTACCGCCTGAAGGTGGTGGCGGTGGTGGTGGTGGTGGAGGCGTTCCACCGGGTGAGGTAATCTCGAGCCAATTGATATTCCAGGGATCGGAAGCCGTAGATACAATGCGAAGCGTCTGCTGACCGGCAGCAAGATTCACCGTTGTCGTTATCGTCATCCAGTCCTGGTACCAGCCACCCGTTACAGGAACTACAACAGATGCAAGTACAGTACCATCCGCTTTGCGTAGTTGGAAGCGGGCACCGCTGTTAGGAGTGGCAACCCTGAAGTTCACGGTGTAGGTGCCTGCAACAGGAGCGTTGTAGCTGTAGTCCATCCAGTCGCCATTATCGATATAACCCACGTTCAGTCCGCCGCCTGCATCGGAAGTGTTCTCTGTTTGTATGCCCTGCATGGTAGCATAGTGCTCTGCCTCGATGCGGGTAGTGGTACCGCCTGAAGGTGGCGGAGGAGGTGGTGGTGTGGCTGCGTTCACCGTAACGGTAACATCATCTACTGCAGCAGCTCCTGCATTATCCGTCACTGTAAGACGGAAAATATAGGTGCCCTGTTCTAGGCCATTAACGGCTGTTGATGGCTGGTTGGGTGCTGCAATGGAACCTGCTGAAGGACCTGAAATTTTGGTCCAGGCGTAAGCAGCAATGCTTCCATCTGGATCTGTGGCGCTGCCATTCAACTGAACCGAAGACGTGGGCAAAGTAATGCTTTGGTCTGCCCCGGCAGCAGCCGTTGGCGGGGTGTTAGCGGGAGTACCCGAAGGATCAGTCAGCTCTATCCAGTTGACGTTCCAGTTCGAAGCTGCGGTAGACAAGAGGCGAAGCACCTGAGTGCCCTGGGTTAGTGATATGGTTGCGCTCATTGTTTGCCAGTTCTGCCAGCCACCGGTATTTGGAACGTTGAAGGTGGCGAGCACACTACCGTCGGCCTTCCGCACCTGCAGTTGTGCACCATTCGCTGGTGTGGAGATGCGAAGCTTTAAGAGATAAGCACCGGTGGAAGGTGCGCTGTAGGTATAGTCCATCCAGTCGCCGTTATCGATATACCCCACGTTCAGTCCGCCCCCTGCATCAGAAGTATTTTCTGTTTGTATACCCTGCATGGAAACGTAGTGCTCTGCCTCTATGCGCGTGGTTGGGCCTGTTGGAGGAGGAGGTGGTGGCGGTGGCGGAGCTGCGTTCACCGTAATGGAGATATCGTCTGTTGCTGCCGCACCCCCGTTATCTGTAACAGTAAGCCGGAACACATAGCTGCCCTGCGTAAGGCCGGTAACAGTCGTGGCTGCCTGAGCAGGTGATGTGATCGACCCTGCTGAAGGGCCCGACAGTTTTGTCCATGCATAAGAAGTAATACTTCCATCTGCGTCTGTGCCACTGCCACTAAGCTGCACCGAAGAAACAGGAAGCTGAATAGTCTGGTCTGCCCCGGCAGCGGCTGTAGGTGCGCCGTTAGCATTGACGGTGATAGTAACATCGTCTGTACCCGTGGCACCTCCGTTGTCGGTAACCGTCAGGCGGAACACGTAGGTTCCTTGCATGAGACCGGTGACAGAAGTCGCGGCTTGTGAAGGCGCCGTGATAGATCCGCCTGCAGGTCCCGAAATTTTTGTCCATGCATAAGCAGTAATACTGCCGTTTGGATCGGTTCCGCTGCCGCTCAACTGTATCGAATTAACAGGAAGCTTGATGGTCTGGTCTGCTCCGGCTGCTGCTGTAGGCGCACCGTTGGCATTGACAGTAATACTGATATCGTCGGTACCGGTCGCGCCTCCGTTGTCTGTAACGGTCAGGCGAAACACATACGTTCCTTGCGTAAGTCCGGTAACGGTGGTGGCTGCTTGTGAAGGTGAGGTGATCGATCCTCCTGCGGGACCCGAAACCTTCGTCCATGCATAAGAAGTGATGCTTCCATCTGCATCGGTGCCACCGCCATTAAGCTGCGCCGAAGAAACAGGAAGCTGAATAGTCTGGTCTGCCCCAGCGGCTGCTGCAGGTGTGCCGTTGGCGTTGACAGTGATACTAATATCGTCGGTACCGGTCGCGCCTCCGTTATCGGTGACGGTCAGGCGAAACACATAGGTTCCTTGCGTAAGTCCGGTGACAGTGGTAGCTGCTTGTGACGGTGAGGTGATTGATCCTGCTGCAGGACCCGAAACCTTCGTCCATGTATAAGAAGCAATGCTTCCATCTCCATCTGTACCACTTCCGTTAAGCTGAACGGAAGAAACAGGGAGCTGGATAGCCTGATCTGCCCCGGCCGCGGCCGAGGGAACGCCGTTGGCATTAACAGTGATAACGATATCGTCTGTAGCAACTGCACCTCCGTTGTCGGTCACAGTCAGGCGGAAGGTGTAAGTTCCTTGTCCGAGTCCGTTAACTGTAGTCGTTGGCTGCGATGGTGCAGTGATCGACCCTGCCGACGGGCCTGAAATCTGCGTCCAGGCATAGGAAGCAATGCTTCCATCCGCATCTGTGCCGCTGCCATTCAGCTGCACCGAAGAAACAGGAAACTGAATAGTCTGGTCTGGCCCGGCGGAGGCTGTGGGCAGGCCATTAGCAGTGACGGTGATGGTAACATCGTCTGAAGCACTAGCGCCTCCGTTATCGGTAACTGTAAGGCGAAACACATAGGTGCCTGCTTCAAGTCCACTAACTGCTGTAGACGCTTGACTGGGAGTGTTGATGGAGCCTGCTGAAGGACCTGAGACTTTTGTCCATGCGTAGGAAGCAACAGTACCGTCTGGATCTGTGCCACTGCCGTTTAATTGAACGGAAGAAGCAGGCAACATAAGGTTTTGATCCGCCCCGGCGGCAGCTGTAGGAACGCCGTTGGCGTTGACCGTGATAACGACATCATCTGTACCGGTTGCACCACCGTTATCAGTGACGGTCAGCCGAAAGACATAGCTGCCCTGTGCGAGGCCCGTAACAGTGGTGGCTGCCTGAGCAGGTGAGGTAATGGTGCCAGCAGAAGGACCTGAGATTTTGGTCCATGCATACGATGCAATGCTTCCATCTGCATCTGTTCCACTACCATTTAATTGTGCAGAACTAAGGGGAAGCTGAACAGCCTGATCGGAGCCGGCGGCAGCTGTAGGCGGTCTGTTAACGGTGCCTCCGGAGGAGGAAGCCGATTCTACTTCAAACCAATTGAAGTTCCATCCGGCGCTGGCAATGGACTCAAAGCGGATCGTTTGCTGCCCGGCCGCCAGTGGCAAGGTTACGGTGCGCGTCAGGAACCGCTGCCAACCGCCCGTATCAAAAACTTCGATGGTGTCGAGCGCCACGCCCGATGAAGTCAAGACCCTGAACTTTCCGCCGCTGATAAATGATCCATACCGGAAACGGAACTTATAGTTTCCTGCTGCAGGCACATTAATAGCGTAATCCATCCAATCTCCCTGATCTATATAGCCTACATGAACGCCGCCACCGACGTCCTCCGTGTTTTCTGTTCGTACGCCAAGCATGTTGGAATAGTTCTCTGCCTGGATGCGTTCGGTTGGTGGATTAACCAGTACACTGACCGTGCTTGTTGCCGTACTTCCTGCATTATCCGTAATCGTCAGCTGGTATACATAGCTTCCCTTTGTCATGCCCGACGCCGATGCATTTACTGAATTGCCATTGCTGATGCTTCCACCGCCCGGACCAGCAAGTTTTTGCCAGCTATAGGCTACGGCTGTGCCATTGGGTCCGTTGCCGCCACCACTGAGCTGTACAGAATTAACAGGCAGCGTGATCTCCTGAAAAAGCCCGGCAAAGGCAGTCGAAGGCGTTTTCTTATGCTGAAGCATCCACTCGTAGATGTCCATTCCGTTATCGGTCACTTCCCTCCGAAGCCAACGATACCAGGAATTGTGTTCCGGGTTCGGGGTTCCGTCACCATTGTAACTGACAGGTATTGTTTTACGGGCCGCAATGAAAGGGGTCGGAGGCTGGTTGATCATGTCTACATAATCTTCCGTGAAATAAGAAGGCACCTGCGCATCGAAAAAATTATGAAAGGCCCAGACAGCTACATTGTTGAACTTAATGTTATTTGCTTTGGCTTCGATAGGATAGGATACGCCACTAAAGGGCACTATAGCCGCAATTCGGCGGGCATAAACAGAACTCGTTCCCGGGTAATCCCAAACGGCCCCGCCTCCCTGGCTTTGACCGATTACATAAATGCGGGAAGTGTCTACGCGGTAATGCTGGATCGCATAATTGAGCACATCGTTGATCTCGGATGCCGTAGGAATCTTTTGATGCATGGGGGTTACAAACTGTGGGGTAATGATCACAAACCGGAATGTCTGCCCATTGACGGAATAAGCATCTACCCAGCTTCCTTCCCGCTGCTGCTCATGCGGATATCCACCGCCTGTAAAGTGATTCTCCAAAGCCGCTTCGCTGCCGTTTCCGGTGGAGCCTATGCCGTTGATATAAATGATCAGGGGGTATCTATCGGTGGTTGAATTATAGCCGAAGGGAACATATTCCAGAAACCCGTTCACATTGGGGTTGATGGGCACGTTGGGCCGTTTTGTGAGCACTCCCTGCTGTGCTGAAATCAAGATACTGTTGAAGAATACAAGGAAGGAAAACAGGCCGGCACGCAGCAGTAAATGCTTCACACTTTTCATAAGTAACAACGTTAGTCTAGTTAGAGGAAATGAGATTAAACTCTTTTTAAATATAAACAAAAAGGGCAGGCCGAAAAAAAACTTTTTCCTGTCTCATTTTAAAGCGGGACAGGGCAGAAAATAGGGGTAAAAGACAGATCATCGACGAAGTCGTGCGGTCCGAAAATGAGTTGGGTGCAATTAAAAAAATGAAAAAACTTTTCAACGGTTGTGTAATCCAACTCTCCAAGGTTGGTCAGTACCTGTAGCCCTAATGCTTTATTAGTGCTCCTTCTCCATCTTTCAGGTCTTTATCTAATAACATTTGAAATTATTCTTATGATAGCCACAACAATAGCGTTTATACGACTCCAGTATTGCAACGAAAACCCCAATAATGAAGGATCAGCATTGAATACAACGGGCGCGGATTTTAAGTTGTGATTTACTGTAACCTGGCATTACAAAAAGTTGACTTGGAGAGTGACTACGGCTAGTTGACTTAGGAAGTTTCGATGTTGGGATTATTAAAACATAATAGTGAAGTGCACTTAATTGCAAACTTGCCCTTGCAACAAGCTACCTATATCAATCGATCGGACTTAGACGTTTAGGCTTCACTTAAATCTTTTGGCACTATATTGCTTTTATATCAATAAATAATGAAGTATTTTTCTTTTCTCCTTTTATTACTTCTGCCTGCAGTAGGCGGCGCACAGAACATTTACAAGAACAAGCTCGAGGGGTGTAAACCTTCTAGCTTTTGTCTGGATTGTGGAGTCACCAAGGCAGGATTCAAGATTGACGAATTCAAGTCCGTCTTGTCCGAATTAGCGCAAGACCGCACAATTAAAGCCGGTGGAGGCCAGGCAATCTTTCAGGTATTTATCGATACGACCGGTATGGCATGTGTAATTAGCTACGATGGGGAGGTATCACAA
>JBGTIL010000341.1:0-4794 GCA_041745695.1 Chitinophagaceae bacterium
GGCCGCCGCCGGTACAATACAGCGCTGCTTAATCTAAACGGTACCATCGGACGCGGTGCAGTTGGTACCGATATGAATGCCATCCCTGCCGCTGCTATTGAGCGTATAGAAGTGCTTCGGGACGGTGCTTCATCTCAGTATGGATCTGATGCAATTGGAGGTGTTATAAATGTGGTGATGAAAAAGAACACCAAAGGCACCACCGTTTACAGCCATTTCGGCCAGCACTATGAAGGCGATGGCGGTATGCGCCAGGTAGGTATTACCCAGGGTTTTAAGTTAGGTAAAGAGGGCTACCTCACCCTTTCCGGCGACCTCCGGCACCGCGATGCAACAAACCGGGTTGGCGATTACAGGGGAACCGTTTACTCTACTAATGTGGCAGCGGATGAAGTGCTTATAGCCCAGCGGGGTTTCAGTCGTAAAAAGAACATGCACATCGGCAATTCTGAGGTTGACAACGCTGGTTTTGTGGTGAATCTTGGTGCACCAATTAGCAGCAATATTCAATTTTTTTTAACCGGGAGTATGAATGCCCGGGAGGGAAAGGCTGCTGGCTTTTATCGTTATCCAAGACAGACAAGCCAGGTGATCACCGAACTGTATCCTGATGGATTCCTGCCTTTCATCTATTCTTCTATTCGGGACAAGTCTGTAATGGCCGGACTTGAAGGCAAAACAGCCGGCGGCATCAACTGGGATATCAGCCAAACCTCCGGCGGCAACTCTTTTCGCTTTGATGTAAAAAATACCAACAATGCCAGTCAGTATGCCCTGAGGGAGAAAGCACAAACTGAATTTTATGCAGGCACACTTAAATTCAATCAACATACCACTAACCTTAATGCCACTAAAGACTTTGGAGCCTTGCTGGGCTTGCCTTCTTTTAACGTGGCGGCAGGGGCTGAATTCAGGGTCGATAATTATGTGATTGTGGCCGGTGAGGAAGCTAGCTACAAGAACTATGATGTGCCATCGGGAAGGGCAGGCGGATCACAGGTATTCCCCGGATTTGAACCCCAGAATGCGGTCGATGAGAATCGCCAGGTGTATGGAGCTTACGTAGACCTTGAATCTGATATCACGGATAAATTTCTGGTGAATGTAGCGGGCCGATTTGAAAACTACAGCGACTTCGGTTCGAACGTGGCGGGCAAGTTGGCAATGCGCTACAAAATTATAGATGCACTTAGCATTCGTGGCTCTTTGAGTAATGGTTTCCGGGCTCCGTCTATGCATCAGCGTTACCTGAGCAACGTGGCTACGGTTTTTGTGAACTCCGTGCCTGTGCAGCAGGGCACTTTCAGGAACAATAGCGTTATCGCAGAAGCCTTTGGCATCCCGAGTTTAACTGCTGAAAAATCCACCAATGTGAGTGCCGGTTTGACATCCCGTTTAAAAGGGGGCTGGAACTTCACGGTGGACGGATATCAAATAAATATTAAAGACAGGATTGTACTGACCGGATCTTTTTCCAAATCTTCTCCTGTGGTTGCGAGCATTCTTGCCAACTATCCGGATGTGAATGCTGCACAGTTCTTCACCAACGCCATAGACACACGTACTAAAGGAGTTGACTTTGTGATCAGCAAGGTCTCCAAGATGGGAGTGGGCAACCTGACGGCTACCCTTGCTGCCAACTTTACGGAAACAGAGGTAAGCAATGTAGATCCGCTTCCGCAAAAACTAGCCGGCGACCCTTCTCTCGGCACCCGATTGCTCGACCGGGAACAGCGGGCCAGAATTGAAGTTGCCCAGCCCCGCAACAAACTTTCTGCCAGCATCAACTACAACGTGAGCAAGGTGAACTTTTACCTGCGGTCTACACGTTATGGCGAAGTAACCTCTCTGCAAAATGATCTCACCAAGCCTTTCCGCGATCAGACCTTCGACGCACGCATAATTACAGATGCAAGCCTGGGCTATAAACTACTGAATTTTATTACGTTCACCATTGGTGCTACCAACATTGGCAACATCTATCCGGAGCGCCTCAACGACCCGGTAGCAGGGGGCGAAGGGGATGTCATCACTTCCTTCGGACGTTTTTTGTACAGCAGGGCGGCTACCCAATTCGGTTTTAATGGCGGATACTATTACACCTCTATCGTTTTAGATATACATAATATTGGCTCATTGAAAAATGCAAAAAAACAAGTACCTTAAGCTACGTTGATGGTAAGAAACCTAAACCGTTCGACCCACAACTGCTCCCCTGCCCCGGCAGGGGAGCTTTTTTTTAAAGGTCTAGCAGCTCTTTCTTAAATTGCTTCCCTAAACTGATACTATGCAGCGACGGGTGGCTTGTTTTTTTCTTTCCTTTCTTCTTCTCTCCCTCAGCTTATCGGCACAGTTACAATCACCCGAACAATTTTTAGGATATAAAATAGGAACCCAATACACGCCGCACTGGCGCATTGTTGATTACTACAAACATGTTGCTGCTGCAATGCCCGGCACTGTGAAATTGCAACAGTACGGGCAAACCAACGAAGGTCGCCCGCTGCTGCTCGCGTACGTATCCACAACAGAAAACATCACTAACCTGGAGGCCATCAGGACAAACAATTTGTCACTCGCCGGTATGGGAGATAAGCCGGTGGCGGCAGGTGCCAAACAAACGGCAGTTGTTTGGTTGAGCTACAACGTGCACGGTAATGAGACATCCTCTTCCGAAGTTTCCCTGCTAACGCTGTATGCACTTGCCGACCCCGCTAATACTCAAACCCGGGGATGGTTGCAGAACACGGTCGTGTTAATTGATCCCTGTTTAAACCCGGATGGCAGAGACAGGTATGTGAACTGGTTCCGGTCGGTAACGGGCAAACAATACAACCCGGTTGCTGACGCGCGGGAACACAGAGAACCTTGGCCCGGTGGCAGAACCAATCACTATAATTTTGACCTCAACCGCGACTGGGCCTGGCAAACGCAGGTAGAATCGCAGCAGCGGATGATCGTATACAACCAGTGGCTTCCACAGATCCATGTCGACTTTCATGAGCAGGGCATCAACAATCCTTATTATTTTGCTCCCGCCGCCCAGCCTTATCACCAACTGATCACCGACTGGCAACGGTCTTTTCAAAATACCATCGGAAAAAATCACGCAAAGTATTTTGATGAAAAAGGCTGGCTGTATTTTACCCGCGAAGTCTTTGACCTGCTTTATCCATCTTACGGTGACACCTACCCGATTTACAACGGAGCTATAGGAATGACCTACGAACAGGGAGGCGGCCCTGCAGGCGGAGCTGCTGCCCTCACAGAGGATGGCGATACGCTAACCCTGCTGAACCGGGTAGAACATCATTTTACCACTTCGATGAGTACCCTGGAAGTTGCTTCTAAAAACGCAGGCAGACTCGTATCCGAATTCCAAACTTTTTATGCCGCCGCTGCGAAAAACGGTGCAGGTGTGTATAAAACCTATGTAATAAAACATTCCGACAGGGATGCTCAGCGCCTGCTTAATCTTCAGAACCTGCTTACAAAAAATGCCATTCGTTTTGGTACCGGGCAGCAGGGGAATTACAGAGGGTACAACTACGATACTGGAAAGGAGGAGACTTTTGCGGTTGGAGACAAAGACATGGTCATCTCCGGTATGCAGCCTAAGGCAAACCTGGTTACTGTATTGTTCGAGCCCAAAACTGTGGTGGTAGATTCTAACACCTACGATATTACAGCCTGGTCGCTGCCTTATGCATACGGACTGAAAGCCTACGCTTCAAAAACAGCCATAGCTGCAACGCCTGTTTCAGGTGCTACCGCGGTTGCCTCAAATATGAACCTGCCTGCCGATGCTTATGGGTATGTGGTTCCCTGGGGTGGTATCCAGAGCGTCAAGCTGCTGTCGCAACTGCTGCAAAAAGGAATTAAACTGCGTATGACCGAACAGCCTTTCCAGGTTGCCGGGAAATCGTTCGACCGGGGTAGCATCATTATTTTGAAGGGTGGCAACCAATACTACCCTAATCTGTGGAAAGACATTGGCACGCTGGCTAGCACGCACCAGGTTACACTAACACCAGTGACCAGCGGATTCGTGGATGCTGGTGCTGACTTTGGAAGCTCTAAGGTGCATCCGCTCAAAAAAAGACGCATAGCCCTGCTGACCGGTGAAGGAGTTAGTCCCAATGCTGCAGGGGAAATCTGGCATTATTTTGACCAGCAAATCAACTACCCGGTTACGCTCATTAATGTAGCGGACTTCGGTCGTACCAAATGGAGCGATTACGACCTTCTCATTATGCCAGATGGTAACTACCGCTTTCTTGCAGACAAACCTGTGGCAGACGCTTTTAAGAGTTGGATCACCGGCGGCGGGAATGTGATTGCGTTGGAGGGAGCTGTTACACAACTGTCTAAGCAGGACTGGGCAATAAAAATGAAAAAATCGGATGACTCCGGAAGTGTGAAAGACCGCTATGAATCTTTGAGAAATTACGAGAACAGGGAGCGCGATTATATACCGAATATAACACCCGGGTCAATATTCAAGGTTGCTTTAGACAATAGTCATCCACTCGCATTTGGCTTTCCGGGTTACTACTATACTCTGAAGCAGGATGCTTCTATTTATGAGTTTATTAAGGAGGGCGGATGGAACGTAGGTGTACTGAAGAGAGATAACCAGATTGCTGGTTTTGTAGGCTCGAAGCTTGTAGGCAAACTGCAGGATGGAGTTTTGTTTGGAACCCAGGAAATAGGCAGGGGCGGCGTTACCTATCTGGTAGACAACGTTTTGTTCCGCAGTTTTTGGGAGACTGGAAAACTGCTTTTTAGCAACGC
>JBGTIL010000342.1:0-3470 GCA_041745695.1 Chitinophagaceae bacterium
ACTTCATTTGATGACAAGCTTCTTAACTCGGAGCTCTTTCTCGTCAAAATGATCCTACATTTACTAAAAGAGAACTACCCAAAAACTGTTAAACAGTTTGAATCTTTTGTCATTGATTATGAGCTCGTAGAGGCAATTCCAGTGGGCATTCTTACCAGTGAGAATTTACGAGGCTTAAATGATTTTCGCGAAGATTGGGAAATTAACAATGATTCAGATATTTCTAAAGCTGTTCAAGTTTAATTCTTAAATTATCCTATGCTACCGTTATTACTTACCCCACAGGAAGTCAATGATGTGGTTATGGCACTAGTCGCTATCCCCAATCATTTACATCCACCACGAGTACTTTTGCTGCAATTTATTGATCATAAGTTTACTTCGATGCTGCCTGGGGATATGGCACCTGTATTTCAATATAGGGCCGATATTGGAACAATGAATCAGGTACAACGACTGGCTAACGGCGAGGTCCCACTAGCAACTTATCTCAACAATGCAGCGATGATGGTATCGGGATTAGTTGCCGAAAAGGTAATTCTCGACGCATTGAATAAAGTAAACCAACGGTCAACAGGTGCCCCCCGACTAGCTCTTGATCCTGCCAAGCTTCCAGAAATAGAGGAGGTCATTGTACATACCGACGATACCGTAACACTTGCGTTTATACAAGGTGCAATGAAAGCAACTCCATCTGTAATGAAGCTACAGGTGCCACGCTTCGATGATGGGCAAGCTATGAAAGGATCTAACGGTGATCCCGTTCTTTATAATGGGACAGGATGGCTGCTAAGTGATTCATTAATAATGACTAATCACCACGTTATTAATGCACGAAATGAAGGTGAACAACCCGCTAAAAGTAAAGATATCATAAAACAGTCAGAAGGGACTCGAGTTCTATTTGACTTTGACACAGAAATTACTGATGGCAGCGAATCTAGTGTAATCAAATTGGAAGCTTCGAACGCCGATCTCGATTATGCTATACTGCGAATTCCAACTGTTGCTGGTCGTACTCCTCTTAGCCTCGCAACTAAAGCCATTGAGAAAGATAATGCCGTAAATATAATTCAACATCCGCGAGGTAAGTTCAAACGATACGCTATACGGAATAATTTAGTGAGTGCAACAACCGCTACCGATGTGCGATACTTTACTGATACAGAAAGTGGATCATCGGGATCACCAGTATTGAACGATCAGTGGGAGGTGGTAGCGTTACATCGTGGTGCAACATACGTTACAGGTGTACAATTCCAAGGGAAATCTACGGCATATATTAATCTTGGCACACAACTATCGGCCATATTGGACGATCTGAAGACGACCACTCCATCATTAGCTACCGAAATTACTGCTTAGATAGCTAATAAAAATAAATCACAAAACGATATACTTCCATTTCCTATCCTGTTACCCTAGCAAAACTATATACTAACACGAATCATGAATATATATCTCTAGGCGGATAAAAGCAATACACCATAAACCCATCATCTCCTATGTCCCGATTTCTACTTTGCGTATTATGTTTTCTTTTGGGCGTGTTAGTCAAGCCCGCTACGGCTCAGGATCGGCTGGCAGACACAATATTTAATGAAAAAGCTCCTGAAACCTCCATAGCAGCCATCCCGGCTGCTGTTCAGCAGCTCAGCACTCAGGCCACTACCAATAGCCCGTTTGGTTTAAGCGAAATGATTTGGATAATGTTATCCTGTGGTTTGTTGGGTGGACTTGCCAACTACCTACGCACCATACAGCAGGTTAAAAATATTCCGGATCCTATTCAACCCGCGAACCAAGCTAATGAAATAAATATAATATCTTCAGTGAGCGATAAGCCGTCCTGGTGGTCGCATTTGCTAACATGCCTAATGTTAGGTGTCGTAGCGTCTGCGCTAGTACCTCTGTTCCTAAATAGTTTGGAGAGCGACCTGCTCAGAAATCGAACTGATCTTAATTTGTTGATTTTTGCGGGTTTTTGTTTGCTGGCAGCTATCTCATCTTCCTCGTTCATCGATGCGCTGACCCAGCGGATACTCAACCAGATGAAAACCATCAGAGATCAGACAATTACGGAAGCCAATCGAGTAGAACAGGCGAAACAGGAAACAGAAACTTTATTGGAAACGGTACGTAGTGAACAGGAGAGTTTGCGGGCTGACCGTCAGGAAGTATCATCACCCGATGCAGTAGTTTTAGAGAATAAAACACACAGTGCCGAAGAATCGAAAAGAGGGGAATCCAAACCCATTAAACCGGATTAATACATCCTAAACTCAGTCACTTTATGAAGCTCAATACACTCCTCATCGCCTTGTCCTTTTTTGGGCTTTTGTCCTTCTGTAGAGTTCATGCCCAGAACCATTCCCGCTATGAAATAAAATTAGATAGCTCCCGAAGCAAATCCATACGAGTAGATTCTTTGCCTGTGAATTTGCTATTAACAAGTATGACGAGTAACACAGCAACCCTGACGATTGAGGAAACTACAGGGTCAAAGAAAGTGGTTTTACCCAATAATCTATTTGGGAAAGCAGATCATTTTCCTATTCACTCGACGACAGAATGGGGTGTCAGTATTGTAATAGATAGCATTGGATATACTGTAAATAAGATTGATCCAAGCTCGATTGAAGCTCTTTCGGAAGTTGAAATTCAGGATTTACTAAGGCGCCCCTGGAAACTTCCCCTAAAAGTAACACTCCAGCATAATACGGTAACATCCACAGTCATCATTTTTAAAAATTTACTACCCACTGGATCTGCCCTATTTGATGCTGCCCGGCTAGATTCGCTTCGGGCCGCAAAAGACCCGGCACTGTATGATTTTATAAAGTGGTATGATAAGGGAGCGAAAAGTAGAAACACTAAGGACTCTTTAAAAAAGTATTTTGATGAGAAGGTCAGGATTAAACTTACCGCTATGGTTAGTCCCGTACCGAATTCGGCAACAACAGCTTCACCTTTAATGACGGTGGATACATCGGTAACTCGCAACCCATATTTAAGTAAGCTTATTGAGGACCTGATTAGTGATCCTACCTTCCCCGATCCAACCGCTTCAACTTCCGTTGTTTCACTCACCGCTTTGATTGGGGGAACAAGCCAGTCAAAGGGTGGCTCAAATCCGCTGGGCGCTTTAAGCAATCCTATGCTGGCTGCCGATGCTCTAGCTACATTCATTGCCCGTCGGTTCAAGGAAGAAATAAATGTAGCCTTTCTGAACGAGTTCAGACAGAAATTAACAATCGACACCACGCTTAGCCTTGTTTTTCCCCGGACTAAAGAAATTATGCTGGCCATTGACCCTTATGAGTACACTACTTTTTTAGAGTCCATGAAAACTGCTTTTGAGGAAGACCTCGGAAAGCTACCAGCCAATTCAGCTCCTCTCATTGACACACTGGTGGCGCGAAAAAAAATAGGCCTGAACCGAGACCGGCTGGCTCTCAGCCGGGCTACTT
>JBGTIL010000343.1:0-10282 GCA_041745695.1 Chitinophagaceae bacterium
TCGCGCACCGACATAATCGCTATCCCATGTGTAGCCAGGTTTCCACTAATAATTATCTTATCACCTGCTTCGACATTGCGAAACGAGATGTTTGCTTTTTGGTGCACTTCCCCAATGCCGGTGGTATTAATGAAGATCTTATCGCCCTTGCCCCTTTCCACCACTTTGGTGTCACCAGTAACTACTTTTACATTGGCTTCTGTGCAGGCGAATTTTACAGAGACGAGGATGTCCCACAGTTCCTTCATGGGCAGTCCTTCTTCAATAATCAAACTTAAGGAAAGGTACCGGGGGATAGCGCCGCACATGGCAAGGTCATTGACAGTTCCATACACGGCAAGTTCTCCGATGTTTCCACCAGGAAAAAATACGGGGGTGATAACAAAACTGTCGGTGGAGAAAGCAAGCGGATTTTGAATTTGCAGCAGGGCACCATCATGGTGCTGATCCAGATGATCATTTTGTAAAATATTAAATACTCCACTATTAAGAAGCTGGTGTGTGAGAACACCGCCGCTTCCATGCCCGAGGGTAATAATGTCGAAGTCAAGTTGCGGAATTGGGCACTGAAGCTGCATACTTGCTTTCCTGTTACCTGTTGTACTTTCCATTTTCAGGCTTTCATTTCAATTTCGTTCAGTGCAGCATAAAAATGAAAATAGGTAGCACAGGAGCCCTCCGAGGAAACCATTGGTGCGCCTAAGGGATGGGAAGGCTTGCAGTTAGTGCCGAAATTGGGACAATCCAGCGGCTTTTTAAAGCCTTTCATGATCGCACCTGCGATACAGGTTTCATCTTCTTTGGTAGCCGTCAACGGTACGTTGAACTTTTTTGTGGCATCAAACAAAGCGTACGGCTCCCTCACTTCCAGTCCACTTTGCGGAATTACATCCATCCCACGCCACATGCGGTCTGTAATCTCGAAGACCTCCTCAATAGCCAGTTGCGCCGGAATATTTCCGTTTTCACGCACCACCCGGGCATATTGATTTTCTACTCTGTACTCGCCTTTCTCTAATTGACGCACTGACATTAATATTCCATGCAACAGATCGATAGGCTCAAAACCAGTAACAACGATAGGCACTTTGTACTTGTCAACGATCGGATAATACTGGCTGTTGCCCATAATCGTACATACATGACCTGCAGCCAAAAATGCCTGCACCACAGTTTCAGGGTCGCTTAGCAGGGCATCCATGGCAGGCGGAACCAGCACATGTGAAGCAATGATTGAAAAGTTTTTTAAACCTAGCTGATGGCCCTGTAGCACAGACAGTGCATTTGCAGGAGCAGTGGTTTCAAACCCCACAGCAAAAAATACCACCTCTTTGTCAGGATGCAGCTGCGCCAGCTTCACCGCTTCCAGGGGTGAATACAGAATGCGTACGTCTGCTCCTTCCGCCTTCGCTTGCAGCAAACTTTTTTGGGAACCGGGAACACGTAGCATATCGCCGAATGAACACATGATTACATTTCTTTCCATTGCCAGGTAAATAGCGCGGTCGATTAAGTGCGTAGGTGTAACACAAACGGGGCAGCCAGGACCATGCACCATGGAAATCTCCCTGGGAAGCATCTGGAGCAAACCATACTTTACGAGGCTGTGTGTTTGACCGCCGCAGATCTCCATGATAGTCCAGGGGCGGGTAACTGTTTTTTTAATTTCTTCCAGGTATTGCCCTGCAAGCACAGGATCGCGGTATTCAGTGAGGTACTTCATGACATCATCTTTGAAATGATTTCGTTGCCCTGCTTTGTCTGTTCTGCTGCTGACATCTCACCATCCAAAGGGGCATTGTATAACTCGTCGAGTTCATCCATCTGCTTCAAAAACGCAAGTGAGCTCTTTGCCTCTTCTTCATCAACAATACTGATAGCAACTCCTACGTGCACCAGCACGTAATCCTCCTCCCTCGCCTCCGGCACCAACTGTAAATTGATCTCCTTAACACTGCCGCCAAGTTCAACTTTTCCCATGCGCATATAGCCCTCTCTAGAAGGCTCTATGGATCTGATTCTACCAGGGATGGCTAAACACATTGTAGTTAGATATGTAAAAAAAATAGCTACTTGACTCGTTAAGTGTATCCCTTAAATTTACGCTTTTTCGTTTATCGTTTCCCTTTTCACCATATTGTCCCAGAACGCCTGTCCTGCTGAGAGGTTCTCATCATTTGGAGATAGATCTTTGTTGAAATACAATAGCGATTCAGCACCTAAAATGGTGATGGCTATATCCACGAGCAGTCCATTCTGGAAAACACCACCGCTGCAACAAATTTTCTGGCACTTATGTTTAAGTGCTACTTGCCGGATGGCTACCACCAGCTGCACATGAAACCAGGCCGCAATTTCTGACCTGTGAATACCCTGCATCTTTTTCAGCACAATTGCAGTAATTAAAGTCCCGGTTGATAAAGCTCGGTCGACAGACTGAGTCTGCGTCCAGGCCGGCGGAAACTGCAAATCGTTTTTGAAATACCGCTGTGCTTCTTCCTCTAACAATAAGGCAGCTTCGCCCTCGTAACTCGTTTTGTCAATCAACCCCAATATGGAGGCTACAGCGTCAAACAGTCGTCCAACACTGGAGGTCTTCAGCGTATTCTTTAAAATAAGTTTGTTATAGTTCAACCACTCTGTTTCGGAAAATTTGGGTTGGATAACCGAACCAGCTTCTTCTATGCTATGGCAAAGCGAAAAAGCCGACAGCCTTGGCTCCTGAGCCATTTTGTTGCCGAGGAACTGGTTGAAGTAAGCAAAATGCTCAACCCTCGTGATTGTATGATCTCTGTAAACAAAAAATTCTCCTCCCCAAATGTGGCCATCGTCGCCCAGTCCGGTGCCGTCGAGTATAACCCCGAGCACAGTTTCAGTTGCATCGTGCAAATTATGTTCACCTAAAACCGAAGCGAAGTGGGCTTCATGATGCTGAATTTTAATCAATTGGGCATTGTGCTGCAGCTGCAATTGTTCACCAGCCAACGTAGTGAAGTAATCGGGGTGCTTATCCACCAGAATCCGGGTGGGCCGGGCTTCAAACATGCGCGTAAAATGCTCCAATGTTTTTTTGTAATCTATTTGTGCCTCGTAATTGTCCGTATCGCCGAGATATTGGCTCACATGCACATTTCGGAGGTGCAACAATGTGAAAGTACTTTTCATTAAGCCACCCAGGGCCAAAACCGATGTTGGTCTGAGGGTCAAATCCGGATTACTATAGAAAGGTGAAAACCCTCTTGCTCTTCGCATTATGATCCGTTGCCGGTGTACCGGGCTATAGATAACTACACTGTCATCCTGGAGAGCCACAATCTCACGGTCATGAACCAGTGTAAAATCGGCAAGGCTGGGAAGCTCGTTTAACGCTGCCTCATCTTTATATATCATTGGAGCGTTGCTTGAGTTGGCGCTGGTTGCCACAATAGGTTTATTAAAATCTTGCAACAGCAGGTGGAACAGAGGTGTGTAAGCAAGTATGGCTCCAATCCTTGAAAGCCGGGGAGCTATTTCTTTGCTTGCTAAATCAGTTGAGCCTCCGTCCCTGAGCCGCAGGAGAACAATAGGCGCGGCAGTACTTTGTAATGCTATAAGTTCCAGGTCAGACAAATAGACCTGGTTTTGAATACGCATCAAATCAGGAAACATGAGGGCAAACGGTTTTGACGGCCGATGCTTACGCAGCCTTAGCTCCCTGATAGTACCTGCATTGCTTGCGTCGCAGGTGAGCAGAAAGCCTCCAATTCCTTTAATGGCAACGATATGTCCTGCCCGCCAGAGTTCTGCTATCTTATTAAAGACTTTTACCTGGCTTTCTTCAACCACGTTTTGGTTCTTGTCGTACAACTTCATAGTAACAGGGCAGTCGGGACAGGAATTGGTCTGTGAAAAGTGCCTGCGGTTTGCCGGGTCGGTGTACTCCGCTTCGCACCGCACACACATTTGAAAGCCCTTCATACTGGTGTTGTCCCGATCGTACGGCAACTGTTCGTTTATGGAATACCTGGGGCCACATTGCGTGCAGGTTGTAAATGCATATTGATAGCGACGATTTGCACTGTCTGAAACGTCTCTCCTGCAATTTTCGCAGATGGCAAAATCGGGTGAAAGCAAAAGAGCTGACGGTTTCTGATGATGACTTTCCCGGATGGTGAAGTTTTCATACAGTACGAATACTGCTGCTCTCATATCATGAGACGTGATGTGAGACAGTGGCGGGGCATTAGCGATGATCTCGTGATACAGGCGGCATGCGATGGCATCGGTGGCATTAAACTCAATGTGCAGTCCGTCAGCAGCGTTGCTAACCCAGCCGCATAAGCCAAATTTTTGCGCCAGCTGAAAAATGAAAGGACGAAAGCCCACGCCCTGCACTTGTCCATTGATCTGTATGTGGAAGTTGCCGACTTCGATCAAAGCCATGAGGAGTATTAGTGTAAACGAAGGTTTGAATTGGCGCCCAGCATTTTTAATTCGTCATGCGCTTCCTCGGTAAGGTAAGGAAGCATTAAAGACCAGAGGTCAGCTACAAAGGCATCTTCATCCAGGTGGCTGAGACCGTTGATTTGCCTCGAATACATCCAGTTATCCATTGTCATCCAAAACAACCAGGCGAGCTGTATATATTGTCCCTTCCGGACGGGAGCCTGGAAAGTATTTCTATCTACATTGTACGCAAACATCCATTCCACCTGCTGCAGTTGCCAGGCAATGTGTTGCTGGTGTTTTTCCCTAATGGTTGGGTAGGCGCGCAGCACTTCAAGCGTGTCGAGGTAAAAGAAAAGATAGTGTTTCTGACAGCTGAAAATATGGTGCAGCTGGCGGTTGATATCTTCAAAGAGGTGCGCCATTCTGAACTCAAAGAGTGAAGTCTCCTGGGCTTCTTTCAATGCATCGTACAGCGTTTCAACAATACAATCTTTGTGCTTGAAATGATAGGCAAGATTTCCGACACTAATGCAGCCAAAGTCGGCAATGTGTTGCAGACGCACATTCACAAACCCGTTCTTGTTAAAGAGTTTTAATGCCCGGTCGAGTATGTATGACTTTGTGTGTTTCAACGGCAGCTTATAGATACAGTGATCGGTCTGATGAATACAAGCTTAAGTTAGGAAGATTTAGAAAATGTTTTCTATAAATAATGAATTTAAGATCAGGGTAAGGTTATAGCTTTAAAGAAATAGCCATCGTATGGTAAGTTCACAACCTACTTTAGTTGCCGATGCGCTGGATGTAATCCATGTATTTTGGCTGGCAGGTATGAGTTGTGACGGATGTTCTGTTTCCACCGTTGGCGCCACTGCCCCTTCTGCCGAATCGCTCATGACCGGTAGTATGCCAGGCTTGCCGAGAATCATTTTGCACCACCCGGTTTTATCGGTAGAAGCAGGCGATGAATTTATGGAGCCTTTTCACCTGGCTATGCAAGGCAAACTCGGAAAGCAGTTTGTGGTTGTGTACGAAGGCTCTATAGCCGATGAACGCATGAATGATGACAATGGTGGTTACTGGGTAGCGCTTGGCAAACGGGAAGTAGATGGAGATGAACAGCCTTTTCCAACAGCAGATATTCTTGCTTTGATGGCGCCTTATGCAGCCGCAGTTATTGCTATAGGCACCTGCGCCACCTGGGGTGGCATTCCCGCCGCTGCCGGTAATGTCACTGGTTCTATGGGACTAATGGATTTTCTGGGTGAAAACTATCGCAGCACTTTAGGCCTGCCTGTAGTAAACATTCCAGGCTGTGCCCCACAAGGCGATAATTTTACAGAAACGGTTGCTGCCGTTTTAATGTTTTTACAGGGAATTGGTCCCCTCCCTGAATTTGACAGCCTGGGTCGGCCGGCATGGTTATTCACAGACACCGTTCATCAAACCTGCACCCGTGGTGGATTTTACGAGGAGGGAACATTTGCCAAAAAGTTCGGCGACAAAGAATGCCTTGTTGAAATAGGCTGCTGGGGACCGGTAGTACAATGCAATATTAATAAACGAGGTGCATTGAACCATGTTGGGGGATGTATGAATGTAGGTGCGCCCTGCATTGGCTGCACCATGCCTGGTTTTCCCGATAACTTCTCTCCTTTTTATACAAAGCCACCGGGAACATTTGTGTCGTCGAACGTATCAAAAACAACAGGCTATTTCATCCGCAACCTGCGCAGATTTTCCATGATGTATGCCAACCGTACCAATATCTGGAACAAGAATAACCATGTTCCATCCGGGTGGGGACATGTTGAAGAAGCAAGCACCCTGCAAAAAGTATCACACTACTTCTATGCTAAGATGCAGTTTTCCAACAGCGTGAGGCCGGGTGCTAAATTAAGAGACCAAAGCGCTTCCATGGCAGCTAAAGATGAAGTAAAACAACAGTAAGATGAACGACGCAGCGTATTATAGTAAGTTTTATTTAGGGCTTGCCCTGGCGGGAACCGTTGTAGTAATTGCCGCTGTGCTGCTGATCCTGATTCTGACGGCAGCAAGGCGCATATCAAAAATAGCCAGCGCCGCACTTGCCATTGTCATCAATATAAAACAAAATACCCTCAGCATCTGGGACCTGCAGGCTACCAACCATAAAGCAATCGGCATACTAAAAGAGGCAGACACTATTCTATCTAATGCCGGTGCTGTAGGCACGGCCTTACATAAAACAGAAAAACAAACCTGATGGAAAATGTAAGCGAAGAAGCACTCACAAAAGTTTGGGTTATCTCCCTTTTACTTGGTTTGGTAGTAACCGTGGTGGTAGCCATCCTGCTGATTCTTATCCGCAACACTGCCCGCAAGATCCTGGCAGGTGTACACCAAATCTGGACCGAAGGGAAACTGGTAGCTAACAATACCATTCAAATTCCTATTTATTTAACCGTAACTAACCAGGTGGTGTCAAAAATTTATGATACTGCAGTCAAAATAATCGGCGGCGCAGCAGCTATAGAACAACATGCTTCCGCTTGCCCAGGGTGCCCGGCCTGTGTATTAGATAATATAAAAACAAGCTAACATGTACACACTGTTAATGCTGCTGACCGTGCTGCTGGTGTTACTTTTTGTAGGCAGCTTAATTTATTATGTTGCGGGTATCCACCGGTTACTGGTTAACATCGGCGGCAGCGGTAATAGCTTTCTTGCAAAATTAAGATTGGGGTTAAGAGCGATTGAGACAGAAACGGGTCACCTGCCCAAACAGGTAACGCAACTGAATGAAACATTAACCAATACGGGTGCAGGCTTAAAAGTAGTAAATGCTCATTTGGAGGGAACCATAACCGCCGCCCTGCAACAAAAAAGAATTTAGCTATGCCACAAGCTGTATACATATTATGGATCATATTGCTGGGAGTTGCCCTGCTCCTCTTTCCCTTCATTGTACGGTTGCTGCATAAAACTCTGATCGCAGCAAAACACATTGAACGTTATTTAAGAGAAATGAAAGAGGCAGGCCTGGGTATAGCCGGCAATACGGTACATGTAGGTGCACTGGACAGCACTATGACCGTTGCAACCGATATATTGGACAGCGCAGAGAAAATAAATTCAAATGCTGCCACTATCGAAACAGTAATGGCCGACCGGTCAGCAAAATTTAATTGATATGGGAGATTATCTTTTCATAGCCACCCTCATCGTTGTAGCACTTGTTGTGCTCGTGCTCGTGATTTACCTTGTAGGTGTGATCATATATCTGTTCAGGGCTGCCGCACACCTAAAAGCACTGGCGGACGGATTGAAGCAGATTGAAACAGATACGGCACCGCTCGGAAGTAAACTAACTACCATTAATGGAGCGTTGGATGCTCTCCACGGAGGCTTGTTGTCGGTAAATACGCACCTGGGAGGAATAGCGCGGGTGCTCAAAATATAGATTTGAAAAACAGATGTTTAAAAAAAAATTGACCCAGGCAACACAGAACGGAAAGAAGCTATCAAACAGCGTTCTATCGTAAGCAATAATGGTGAGGCTGCAAAACAATAAATTATGTGTTTTAAAAATCTTCCTATAGAGTTCGATGAGCAGGGAAATGCCACGCTAAAAGAAGGCGTTGCCAATCCTTACTCCTACGATGTAGTCGACCTCGGTAAAAATGAAGATAAATTGAAAGACCTCCTGGGTAAAAATGGATTTTTAAAAAATGTAGACTATGATCCGGTAACGCGTATTGCAGGTGCGCTGGCTTTTCACAGCGTGGTGGATTTGCAAAACAAAAAAGTGATTTCTTCCAACTCGATGGCAACCCTGTTTCGCGGCTACGAAATTATTTTGAAAGGCCGCAGTCCGTTAGACGCGGCCTATATCAGCAGCCGCGCCTGTGGTGTTTGCGGTGGCGTACATGCAACTGTGTCTGCACTGGCCATTGAAATGGCTTTAGATATCAAGCCACCTCCACTGGCTATTGTCATGCGCAACATTTTACTGGCGGTTGAATACCTGTACGACCATCCACTTCACCTTTTCCTTCTTTCCGGACCCGATTATTCTGAGCAATTAACAAGCGAAACCAATCCCGAAATTGTAGCCAAAGCAAGGATCACGCCCTGTAAGAACAATGCTGCGCATGGTTATAAGATGATGATCGATATCATGCACGACCTCAATCCACTGACCGGTAAATTGTATATCGAAGCCCTGGAAATGACCCGGGTAGCGAGGGAGGCTTATGTACTTATCGGCGGAAAATACCCGCATCCGCAGTCAGTTATTCCCGGCGGACTTTCAGTGACCATCAATATTACTGTTCTAAATGAGCTCTACCAACGCCTCATCAAATTTTTTGACTATGGACAAAAAGTAGTGGGATTATGGGATGATGTATTTGACTTCTTCCTGGAGTGCAATCCCGACTATGCAAAAGTAGGCGCCCGGCCCGCCACCATGATTGAAACCGGCGTTTGGGACCACCCCGATTATTATGATGCTTCTTATGCCAATTGCGACACCTGGGGTAATGCACGCTGGTCAACACCGGGGGTGCTGATCAATGGTGAACTGGTCACTACCAGTCTCAAGCAAATTAATGTTGGACTGGAAGAGTTTGTTGAGCATTCCTATTATGAAAAATGGGACGGGCACAGGTTTAAGAAGGACATGGAAGGCAATCCATTAAGTCCTAATCATCCCTGGAATAAGGAAACCATCGCCAAGCCAGGCAAACAAAGCTGGCGCGACCGCTACACCTGGGATACCTGCCCTACCTGGGATCGTAACTGTGTGGAAGCAGGTGCTTACGCACGGCTTTATATCACTGCCAAGGCTAATAAGGTAGTAAGCCGCAGGTTTGTAGAACCTACAGGTCACAGTATGATACTGCACGTACCCAAACACAATATGCCCGCTGCAACCATGGAGTGGCACATTCCAGAGGTGTGGAATGCTTTTGAACGCAACCGCGCAAGGGCCTTCTGCATTCCCTACTCGGCACTGGTTGCACTCGACAACTGGTACATGGCAATGGACTACCTCCGTAAGGGTGACGTAAGCATAAGCACACCATTCACTATCCCAAAGAAGGGAACCCAAATTGGCGTTGGTTTTTGGGGGGCCGGCCGTGGGTTCCTAACGCATCACCTCATCATCGACGACGGCGCCATTTCTAACTATCAGATACTCACCCCATCCACACTAAATGCCTCGCCTCACACGCCCTGGGGCACGCCTGGCCCTTACGAGGAAGCAGTGCTGAACACGCCTATTCTAGAAAATACAGACCTCAATAATCCTGATAAGAAATTCAAGGGCATCGACATTCTGCGGGCTATTCGCAGCTTCGATCCCTGCATGCCCTGCACCACACACATACAAGTAGAGAACAGCGACTATATGGTTACACGTGAAGTGACCACCTGTGCCTGCGGGCTGGAGTAAAGGATTAAATTTCAATAGTTGGACTTTGTGAAACAGGCATACTATTCCAATTTATAAGCTTTATCCGTTTTGTATTGCATCTTAACGGTTGAAACAAATGGCTTTCTTGGTTGCCCTGGTCTATAACGACTGTCAGTACTGTTTCATCCAAACGTGCCTCTTTGCAAAATTATTGAATGGATTTTACCTACACGTTATCTCAAATTTGTCACTCTATTTATATTCATTAAAGAGTCCATTTAACCATTGCACCTCTCTATTTACGTTGTCATACTTTTACGATCCAGCGCCAGCGAGGCCTCCACCAATATCGAAGTAGGCATACTTACCGCCGGCAGATAATTTAAATTTGCCAGTGCAAACTAAGGATGGTGCAGCATTCGGTTTGGCTTATCACCAGCACGATCCAACCTC
>JBGTIL010000344.1:0-4218 GCA_041745695.1 Chitinophagaceae bacterium
AGTTCTCCAGTTTTTCAGGTAATCGTTGAATTTGTTATTGAAAATCTTCGCAAAATAGCTGAGGCCAATTTCCTGTTTAATTGTCTTCGAGATTATCTCGTCCGTCTTTTCTGAAGTGACCTTGAAATCGGGCATGAAGGACAGGTAATGTTTGTTTCCATCTGTACTGATGGCAAGCCGAATAGCTTCATGCGTCTGGTAGACGACATCATTGATTCGTCGCTGGCTGACGGTTTCGCTTTTCCAGATCAGCTTACGTTTATCGTGCGACAGGTCACGCTTTGTTCCTAAGAGGTCCGTGATACTGGACAAGAGTAAATTATGAAAGGGTGTGTCCTTTTGCAAATTGAAGTTCTCCAGCGGAACTCGGGTGATCTTCCCTTTCGTGCGCGCGGAGAACAGGGCGTTGATTTGACTGAGTGTTCCCAGGGCATAGACCATGCCTTTGTACGGAACGGCGACCACTTGATGACCTGCCGTATCCCTCGAAGGGTGCCCCAGGGCTTTTCACCTTCCGAAAAGGTAAATTCAAATTGAAAAACTTCCTGCGGAAAACCGATCTGAAACAGGTTGCTTTTGATAACCGTGTCAATCCGATTGTGCGAAATGGTGAAGGGCGTGCTATCTGTGGTCGTCGTCACACTCAACAGCTCTTTGAACTTTTTGGTGTATTCCCCGCTGAACCTAGTGCAGGCACCTGCCAACGAAACAAACAATTTATCGAAACCATCGGTAGGAATGTAATAGGCGGTCCGACCATTGGCCCTTGCCAGTTCCAAGAGTTCTTTCACCTTGGGTGGGATGTCCCTTCCATAACCACACCAATAGAGCCGACCGGCGCCGCGAGTGCTGTAGCTCTCCATTAGCGCCTCCATCACGGAGTGGTCGCGACCACTGTATCCCGAGACGATGAGGTGCTTATCAGTAAGATAGCTGACCAGCTGTTCTCTGAAAGTGGCGTCCTGCTCTAACAATTCAGTCGCCGTATTTTTCAAGGTGCCGTATTTATAATCGCCGTGCAATTTGATGTAAGGAAGTTCCGCGCTGTTTTGAGGGCGTACAATGCGGCCAATTGAGTCGAGGGTAATGTCAATAGGCAGTAGGTTGGCGGCCCTTGCGGCATTAAGGCCCAGGTCATCGAAGTTTGTGGTCCAGACAGATTTGATCAAACCTGTCTCGTGCAGGAGACACAATAACTTATAGCCGACTGATGGAATTTTCTTTTCGCAGATCCGTTGAAAGAATTTGCGCCTGTCGTCTTCAATCGGATAGCATTCCTCGATATAAAAAAAATACTCTTGGTCCGACCCGTCGGGTGGGAAGGTCCCCTCGCTATCTAGCCATTTTTGGACTTGCCCCCTTACCTGCTCCGACTTGATGTTCAGCGTCTGACCGGCAGTTAAATGTTTTGAGGTATACAGGTTCTTTTTCCATTCCCAGATGCAGTCTGTCGCCGAGGGAATGTTGGAAGTGATAGAGGCGCCTGCGCCAAGGAAGACTGAAAACACGTCGTTTTTGCTGATTTCCACGGATCGGATAAACTGGTCTTGCTCTAAAAATAAGTGACTCATAGGATTATTCGTTAACGTGGAGGTATGCATAAGAAATGCCAACTGCTCTTAACAAGCCGTTACCACCTATATTGGCGGGTTGTATCTCTAATTGAGTCCCATCATGGATGTAACGACAGGGCAGAGTTGAAATCTTCGCACGTTTTCCATTTTGACAGGCAACTATTTACTTTTTTTACCACAGCTTCAGGTTAAAAACGAGCGTGAAGAGGCTCTCAGTCTCGGTCAATACCAGCGCATAATCCCTTCAGCCTGCAGCAAGGTAATTGGACAACCCTGCTTCCTGGGAATTTCTCGTATTATAGTTTATTGAAGCAACTATTATGTCGAACAAACAGAAGAAACCAAATACACTCAGGTATTGAAATTTTCTTTTCAGCGAAATTGTGTATATTGCAACTGAAAATTAGTTGCAAACCTAATTTTTGGATTGTCAAACATTAAACAAATTGTAATGAAACCGAACACATTTATTAATTCTCCCGGTCATAACCCTATTAGATGGCACAAATTGAAAAATTATTAGTCAAGCTTCAATCTAGGCCTACTGATTTTACGTGGGAAGAATTGAAAAAAGTTTTAAGCCATTTTGGCTACAAGAAATTAATAGCCGGAAAAACGGCAGGTTCCCGAAGAAAATTTGTTGATGAAACAAAGCATATCATTAGCCTGCACGAACCTCATCCCGGAAACATACTCAAGCACTATCAAATTAAAGACGTGATAGATGCCTTAAAAGAAAGGGGTAACCTACCAGATGAATGACATTTTAGAATACAAGAATTATTTTGCAACAGTGAACTTCAATGCCGAAGATGAAGTATTTCACGGCAAAGTCATTGGTATTAATGACTTAGTGACTTTTGAAGGAACGTCGGTCGAACAGCTTAAAGCGGCATTTTGCGAAGCGGTTGAGGATTATTTGGAAACGTGTGCTGAACTTGGCAAGGAGCCCGAGAAAACATATAAGGGTAGTTTTAATATACGCATCCCCTCCGAGCTTCACCGTGAGGCTGCCCGACATGCAGCGCTGAAGAACATGTCTTTGAACGATTTTGTACGGTATGCGATTGACTACTTGATTCATAAGGTGCCAGATAAACGAATGAGTCACTATATTATTTTGACTGCAACATTACTACCCGCCCTCATGGCGGGTTTTTTATTTTCGGATCATCATTTCGTCGAACGAAATTTATATCGTTTGAGGTCAACAAGTCTGACTTACCCAAGACATGAAAGGATATTGACGGAGGCGCGGCAGAGTTTAAAAGCTAGTATGAAAGCTTAGAGCCTATCATCTGTCATCTCAAATTTGGCTTTTACTTATTGAGTCAATTCGGTGGCTGCGATGATTTAGGATCAATTCCTGCCCATACCTAATCCAGTGTTGATTCTCTAAGATATTCTCTGAAAACCATTCCATTTGAAATTACGTTAAAAGAAGAATTGGGTGTCTCAAAGTAATGGGCTACCACCCGATAAACAATTACAAAGCCGTACTTTTCTCGTATAAAAAATCCTCAACTGTCGGATCAACTAATAACTATTACACATAATGCGCGAAAGAAGCTCTAAATCTTCAGCCAGCCGGTTCGACAATTGTCCGCTTCCCTCCACCCAATTGATATCAGGACGGTACATTTTTTACTCTCGATCCGCATTAGGAGTGATCGGGAACAATTCCATTCTTGGCTTTTTTGTTTCGGATTGATCTGGGCCGAGTATAAACAGACTTTATATAAATTTTTAAAGTCCAAAAGGTTAGCTATGAATCGAGGTGCAACCAATTTTGTATATTGCTTAAGCCGCTCCGGTATTAGCGAACCTCGTGTTGTTTGAATGTAATTCAACTATCACTAGGTGAAGCTGACTTGTCAATCTATGAATAGTTTACATAAAGGAACATATTTGGGTATAAATAAGAATGAGCAAACTGTCGAAAGTATTTTGCTAAGTCTGACATCCTATTCAGAAGGATTAGAATCAGATTGGCATTATCATGAAAACCCATATTTCGCCTTGATTCTTGATGGGGGAAGCATAGAGGAAAGAAAGGCCGACAGCATTGAGTGTGTCCCTGGAAATCTAATTTTTTATAATTGGCAGGAGCCGCATAAAAATGTCAACTATCAAAAAAGATCATGCAATTTCAACGTTGAATTTGATAATGATTGGATAAGAGAATTAGACATTGATATGTCGAAGTGTGCAGGAAGCTTTCTTGTAAAGAATATAGACCACAAGTTTATTGTTTTAAAGCTGCTTAAGGAACATAAGTTCACAGACGCTGTATCAAAACTGACGATCCAAAGCCTTACTTTACAACTTGTTTCATCAACTACTCTATCTCCACAGCCAAAAAAGAAACCTGTATGGATAGAGCTGTTATATCAGCTCTTAAATGACCGGTGGAATGAGAATTTTTCTTTGCTGGAGTTATCTCAAATATTAGACGTTCACCCCGTCAGTATATCTCGTTACTTTCCTAAATATTTCAACTGCACATTGGGCGAATACATTCGAAAGATCAGGATAGATAGGTCTTTAAATTTGATAAGAACAAGCAAGACAAGTCTTGTCCAAATTGCGTGCGAATGTGGTTTTGCTGATCAAAGCCATTTTATAAGAGTCTTTAAAGAGAATA
>JBGTIL010000345.1:0-2541 GCA_041745695.1 Chitinophagaceae bacterium
ATCAGAAATTCCTCGTCATTTGCCTAGTTTTGCAGCGGGGGTTCGTAATGCATTACGCCGCAAACCTCGCTTGATATTAGTGGGGGAGGCGCGTGATCCTGAAACTATTAGTGCTGTGATGGAAGCGGCAATGACAGGACATCCTGTTTATACCACTTTACATAGCAACAGTGTCGCAGAAACCATTAGACGATTAGTGGTGTCATTTCCGCCAGATGAACGCAATGGTCGCACGATTGACATCATTGAAACCGTAAGATTAGTTATCTCTCAACGTTTATTGCCAACTGTTGATGGAAAACGTGTCGCTTTACGTGAATATTTAATATTTGATGAAAAAATTCGGGATATTTTGTTAGAAACAGACATTCTTAATATAACTAATGTCGTGAGAAAATTAGTGAGAGAACATGGTCGCACCATGGAAGCGGATGCACATGAAAAATTCATGGCAGGAATTATTTCAGAACGACAGTACCGTGTGATTGCAGAGCAAGCAAAGCGCGAAGAAAAAGATACGTTTACGATTTAGATAACCTCAGTTATAAATAAACATGTAGCTCAAAACTGAGGTTAATAATCTCATTACTCTCCCTTTATGTTTATCTGACTGTCTGTAGCATGCTGCTTCTTACTCTTGCTCGCTGCGCCAGCTTTAGCCCCTGCAACCTCAGCCGTTCCGCGTGAAGCACTCACTGCTTGCGAAGCAGGTGCTGTTCCAGAAGCCATTCCACCTTTGAAAGCACCCACCGACTCAGTTTCGCCATGACGATGATCTTGACCGCCGATCCAACGTAAGGTTTGTTCTGGGATAATATAAATTAATTGAAAACATTTATTCATCGTAACAATCACTAGCATGACATAGGCTGACAGCGTAAATATAAAGCCTAAAATAGAGAAATTCGCCATCGTACCTGTAACGATTATAAACGTAGCATTGATCATTTTAACCACTTGCGTCGATACTAACAGTGCCCCCATCATCCCGAAAATCATTAAGGTCGGACGTAGAAAAATAGAAAACACTAGCATCAGCGCATGTTCACCTTTTCCTAACAACTCACTCTGACCGTTAGGATTCATGATGGCTAAAGCAACCAGTGGTCCTGCCACCATACATTCAACGGCAGATATCATCCAGCCAATAGCCCCCGTCGTGAATATGACAAAAGGAACCATAGGAAGATATACTGACAACAATCCCCCAAAGGTTACCAGCAGCGCAAGCAAGGCCATCATAGCGGGTGCTAACAAGAAGTACGTGAGAGTCAATGCTCCGCCTACGGGGCTAAAGCCACCATTTCCAAAAACAAAAACATTTATAAAAGCCACAAGGCCTGTAACAAAGATAACAAGTAGTACAGCCGCGAAAAACATTTCAACTGAGTATAAAAGTATTTGTCCAAAAACCTGGATACTCGCAAGCGGAGTATCTGCCTTTAGTAGATTAGTGAAGTCTTTATATATTCCCATGACAAGATTGCCTATTGCACCAGCAGGACCTGATAAAACGGGTAGTTGTCCAATTGCATTTTGTGGTTGAGAAGAGCTCGCTTCATTAACTAAGATGCTGGCAGCATTGTAATTATTTCGCTTATCACCCAATCGACTACCACTTTTAATATCAGCTTGGGTTGCTACAAAAACTGGTAAAAGAGCCTGGAGATTACTCTTATTAAATGAACCTATATAGAAATAATACGCGCCTGCATAAATCCAACCAAATTTTTGAGCATCTTCAAGTGGACCTGCGGCTTTAGGAGGATTAGCAGTCATATAGGCATCCCATGCAAGTTGCAGAGATTCAACATACTCATTGAGTGAGGTTTCTAAGAAGTCCGGGTCTGTTTTTGTAATTTCCGGCATATAAAGGTCTCTGACGACTGCATTGTTAGCATTCGCTGGATTTTGATTTTCATTAGGATCTAAGAAGACATTAGTTGTCGCTTTGCATGTTTGTTGTCCCGGAGGTAAATTAGGAGCAGGTACACAACATTGATCTTGAGGTATGTTATTTTTTCTACAATATCCTTCTTCGATCCAGTCCCAGTCTGGCGATTTCCAAGAGTTATATGAATTATAAAAGAAGTCTCGATAGTTATAATCAAGGTTAGCAAATTTCGTAGCTATGCCATTCAGCACGGGGAGAATATTTTGCAGAGCAGCTACTTGAGCTACACACACTGCACATTGTAATTTTCCGGTAGCCGCTGTGCATGGTGGACAAAATGTTAATGAGCCACATTCACCGTTCGGACCAAATTTAATCACATTGTTGTTGGGATTAACGTTTAGTGGCGGCCCACCGCAGCCACAATAACCGCCAGCCCCTCCTGTTCCAGAAGGATCTGGACGAGTTTCGGCCGCTGTCGCATTACATACTAACGATTGAAATATACTTTGCATAGAATTCAAGGCTGTTCTTGAGGGGAATTTGACTTGAGAAGTCACACTTCCATTAACAAGAATCCAATTAGTTGTTTGCATCCAACTGGTATCGGCAGCGCCGATTCCTTGCACAATGATCCACATTAAAAC
>JBGTIL010000346.1:0-8694 GCA_041745695.1 Chitinophagaceae bacterium
TTGTTGATGGGATTTGTTACAGCCCAGGTGTAACTAATCTTTTCTGGAGACAGCGTTTTCTTTCCCAACAAAACTCCGTTCGAAACTGCCACAAGGCTGTTCGGAATCTTTACCGTTAGTTGCGCGCCGCCATCGGGCTCGTCGCTTTGATGGTCTTTGCAGGGATACCAGGCTGATGCACCGAGTCCCTGCACCGCCACCGAGATCCAGGGGCGTTTCCACCTGTCTTCCTTCCATATCCAACCTCCATCCCATGGTGGATTTTTAGCCGCCTGCGGCTGACCCTGGAAATAAATGCTGATACTGTCGGTGGTAGGATAGTTGCCGACGGGCCAAGTCACGAGATACACATTGCCCCGGCGCATGAAAGAAAGTTGTGTGTGCCTGTGCAGCACACTGTCGATGCGCATCGGTTGTTGCAAATCTATCTGCATCAATTTGGCATCCGGGGTGACCGACAATCTTTTAAAGGTCAGGGTATTTTTTCCTGCTATAGTTCTGCTGCCTTCGTGGGGCTCAATTTCAATGTTGTAGTGCAATACATCCCACCACTGACGCTCTGGTGTGATACTTCCTCTCAGCGTATCAGCCATGGTGGGCAACGGCTTTTTACCGAGCGGCTGCGCACAGGAAGAACCGGCGATGAGGAGGAGAAGAAAAAAGGCGAATGGCTTTATTGCTTGCATCATTATTTTAAACCTGAATACTTCGCTAATTTAGACGTTGCTGTCCAATATGATTTTCCCCAGTCAAGTTTTAACCTTTTTCAGTTGCCTGCTGCTGCTTAGCGGTTGCTACAGCAGTGAGAAAAGGGAACGCGGTATTTTTCACTACAACGAAAGTTCAGGTATCGCTTCACTCGATCCTGCTTTTGCTAAAAACCAGGCGGTAATGTGGGCGGTGCACCAGCTGTATAATACATTGGTGGAGGTAGACAGTGCACTGAATTTGGTGCCTTCGCTGGCACGCAGCTGGACGATTTCTGCAGATCGCAAGACCTACACTTTCCTGTTGCGGAATGATGTATTTTTTCATGATGATCCCTGCTTCAAAGGAGGCAAAGGGAGAAAGCTGGTGGCAGCAGACGTAGTGTACAGCCTGCAACGCCTTGTGGTTCCGGCAACTGCCAGCCCGGGTTCGTGGATCTTCAATGAAAAGATCGACTCGCTCTCTGGCTTCACCGCCCTGAATGATACCGTCTTTCAACTCCGGCTTACCCGACCTTATATGCCGGTGCTCGGTATTCTCTCCATGCAGTATTGTTCTGTAGTTCCGAAGGAAGCCGTGCAGAAGTGGGGCGCTTCTTTCCGCAAGCACCCCGTGGGCACCGGGCCGTTTCGGTTTGTAGCCTGGGAGGAAGGTCAGTCACTCCTGATGACAAAAAATGCAGGCTATTTTGAAAGAGACAGCCATGGCAAACGGCTCCCTTACCTCGACGGTGTAAAGGTGAGTTTCTACGACAGCAAGGCAACTGAATTTCTCCTGTTGCGACAGGACAAACTTGAATTCATCAACGATCTCGATGCTTCTTTTAAAGACGAGGTACTTACCAAAAGAGGAACGCTGCGCAAGGAGTGGGAGGGAAGGCTTGAGCTGCACACCCATCCCTACCTCAACATCGAATACCTCGGACTCCTTGTTGATACGACTAACCCGGTTTTAAAGAACACACCTACCCGCCTGCGTAAAGTAAGACAAGCCATCAATTATGGCTTCGACCGAAAGAAGCTCGTGCTATACCTGCGCAATTCCCTCGGTATACCTGCGGAGAGCGGCTTTGTACCTGCCGGACTTCCATCATTCAACGCAAGCCAGGTGAAGGGGTATCACTATGATCCTGCCTTGTCGCGGCAGCTTTTGAAAGAGGCTGGCTTCGATGAGAAACATCCATTACCAGCCGTAAAATTATTGACGATCCCGGTATATGCCGACATTGCATCCTACATCGCCAGGCAGCTGGAGGAAGTAGGTTTCAGGGTTGTGGTGGAAACGATACAGAAATCATTACTGCTGCAAATGACAGCAGGCTCAAAAGCAGTCTTCTTCCGTGCCAGCTGGATTGCCGACTATCCCGATGCAGAAAACTACCTTTCGGTGTTCTACTCGAAGAATCCTGCACCGCCGAACTACACCCGGTACAACAATCCACAGTTCGACGCAGCCTTCGAGCAGGCACTGGCCGAAACAAACGATTCCCTCCGTTATGCACTTTACAGGCGGGCAGACCAGGTGATGATCAACGATGCACCGGTAGTGCCGCTGTGGTACGACGTAGTGGTGCACCTGGTGCAACCGCGTGTGGTGGGTTTCTCACCCAATGCGCTCAACCTGCTTGAACTGAGAAAAGTTACTCTGAAAAATTAAAAAGCTTTTTTTTGTGAACTCAATGGCGGCAGCCGGAAATTGTCAAGCACACTTTTTTCTGCTATCATGTTTTCAATGTCTGAAACAGATCGCGGTGAGAAGTGGGAAAGAAGTTCATAATCATTTTCCCTGATCAGCACATCATCTTCGATGCGAACTGCGATGCCCCACCATTTTTTATCGCAGTCGCTGCCTGAAGGGATGTAGATGCCCGGTTCAATGGTTATCACCATGCCGGTCTTCAATGTTCCTGAAACGGAGGGATCGTGCACGTTCAAACCCAGTTGGTGTGACAGGCCGTGGGGGAAATACCTGCTTGCCTCATCTTTATTTTTGATGATACCCAGCCGAAGCAAACCGCTGGCAATTACATCGTAGGCAGCCCGGTTGGCCAATGACAAAGACGCACCATTCTTCAGGATGCCGAATGCCGCCTCTTGAGCATTGTAAACCAATTCGTAAATGGCTTTTTCCTGTTCCGAAAATTTGCCGTCGGCCGGGATGGTGCGCGTTACATCCGCCGTGTAGCCATGGTATTCGGCTCCTACATCCATGAGCAGGAGGTCGTTGCCAATTCTTGCTTTGGTGTTTTCAGTATAGTGGAGGGTACATCCATTCTCCCCGCTTCCTACAATGGAGCCATAGCCAACGCTTTCCGCTCCATATTTTTTATGTACATATTCGTGAAGTCCCTGAACTTCAAGTTCAGACATATCTCCACGGATCGTGCGCATCACTTCATTTTGGGCCTGGCAGGAGATCTCGACGGCTTTGCGGATCAGTCCCAACTCTTCAGGGGTTTTAATTTCTCTTAGCGCTCCCATAATCTGTCTGAATTGCCTGCCGTCGGGGGTGGAAGATAAGGGTTGCAGCTTCATTTCAAACGCCGCTATCAAATCGTATAGATCTGCAGTATCCGAGCGGATGTCGGCAACATCACGGGGCAGGGGCGCCATGATCAACGATTTGAATGCAGCCGTCTTTATTGGGTACTCCCGGAACTGCGCGCCATTCAAAGTAGAAGTAATGCCCAGGCGCTGGATAACCCCCTCGACGCCGAGGCGCTTACCAGTCCACTTTTCCTGGGCTGCATTTTTTTTCTGAATGAAAAAGAGTTCACGGTAAACTGTGCCGTCGCTGGCGGTCTGAGCATTCTTAAACAGAAGCAGGAGCGCATTCGGTTCCATGTACCCGGTAAGGTAATAAAGGTTGGGGTCCTGGTGATACAGGTAGTCTACGTCATTGGCGTAATTACGCGTTGGCGCTGCAAATACGGCCATCACCGATCCTTCGGGCATAAGGGCGCGGGCGGCTTCCCGGCGCTGCCTGTGAAATTCAGGTGTAAGATGATCGCTCGAACTTATGCTTTGCCCACCGGCAATAACGCCACAGTGAATCAGGCAAAGTAAGGACGCTGTGCGTGACCAATACATTAAACTCATACAAAACTTTCTGTTTTGTAAACTAAACAATTCCCGCTAAAATGGGCGGAAAAACCACCCCTCACTCTTCGTCTTCCTCGTGATAGGCGTCCTGATTATCGTTATAGTGTTTTTCCCATTCTTCTACTGCTTCGTCCGTCAGACATTCAATAATGTCGTGTATCTCATCGGTTTTACGTTTCCATCCGGTCACCAGCTGGTCGCCATAATAAAAAACATACATACAATAATCTGTTTCATTGGTAACCTTCAGAAGGTTCACAGGCAAATCTGCCTTTTCCTGCACCAGGTAATAACAACCGGGTTCCAGCAATCCATACGTATACATACACGCCTCCGTTTTTGGTAGTTAATAACTGTTCCTATGTCTTTAGTAAACCTGCTTAGAATTTAATGGGGTAGATGCATTCTAAAACGGTGAAGCCGGTGTTTCTGACTTGAGAAATCAAAATTAGCCAAATTTGGTGCTGGAGACATTGACAATTTGGCAAAAAGGCTAAATTATTTAGTATTTTCTGACTGGATGCTGACAATCAATCTGTTACTAACTCAGGGCGGTTCATAACGTATTGGTAAAACTCGATTTGCCGGCTTTTGCCAATCCTACATTGCGGTCGAAGCCGGGTTCCATTAGCAGGTGCCCTGCCTGGATGCTTCCTTGTATTCACTAAGACGCTGCAGCACCGGTTCGGAGTTATGAGTGGGACGTAGGTCAGTTACATTCCGGTCACAAGCTTTGCCACGCCTATAGCGAAACCGACAGTTTGAAAAGCCACTAAATAACTTAGCAATATGCCCATCCTTTCTTTACATTTGAACTCTTTGGAAAAAATGCCCGACTTTTTTGAAACGATGTCATTACCGGCACAAGTAGCAAACACCGGAAGCAGGTTCACAAAAGTTGCCGAACAAATTTTGCTGCAGCGCGCACTTGAAGGGGTACCAACAGAATAAAAATTAATGTACATCTTTACACCAAGACGATCGACTAACATCCTATGGCAGAAACAAAAAAACAGTTGTTTGACTATAACGAAGACAGCATTAAAAGCCTCGACTGGAAAGAACACATCAGGCTTCGTCCTGGAATGTACATTGGCAAGTTGGGCGATGGATCCAGCCCGGACGACGGCATATATGTAATGGTGAAAGAGGTGATCGATAATTGTATCGATGAATACACCATGGGCTACGGGAAAACTGTTGAAATAACGATCAAGGATAAAACCGTAACCATTCGCGACAACGGTCGCGGCATCCCGCTCGGTAAAGTGGTAGACGTGGTGAGCAAGATCAACACCGGCGCCAAGTACGACAGCAAGGTGTTTCAGAAAAGTGTAGGCTTGAACGGTGTTGGCACAAAAGCAGTCAATGCCCTCAGCAATTACTTCCGGGTGTCATCCTTTCGCGACGGGAGGATGAAGGAAGCGGAATTCAAATGTGGTGTGCTGGAGAAGGAACACAAGGAAACCGCTACCACCAACGAGAACGGCACTACGGTGAGCTTTGTACCAGACGACTCTATCTTCAAGAATTTTCATTTTATTCCCGAATACCTCGAGAAGCAGATCTGGAACTATTGCTTTCTCAACGCAGGGCTTCGCATCATTTTCAACGGCAAATCTTATGTGAGCAAAAATGGTCTTTTCGACTTACTCGACCGGGAGATCAATGCCGACGAACGCCGCTATCCAATCATTCACCTTAAGGGAGAAGATATCGAGATCGCACTTACTCACAACAATGACTACGGTGAAGATTACCACAGCTTTGTGAACGGTCAGCACACCACCCAGGGTGGAACGCACCAGGCGGCTTTCCGCGAAGTGTTTGTAAAAGTGATCCGTGATTTTTATAAAAAAGATTACGACGCCGCAGACATCCGCCAGAGCATTGTTGCAGCCATTTCCATCCGCGTGGTGGAACCCGTGTTTGAATCGCAGACCAAAACAAAGCTTGGCTCCCTGAATGTAGAAGAAGGCGGCAAGAGCATGCGCCAATTCATGATTGATTTCCTGGCGCGTGAACTGGACAATTACCTGCACAAGAACCCGGGCACCACCGATGCCTTGAAAAAAAGAATCGAGCAAAGTGAGCGGGAACGTAAAGATCTGGCCGGCATAAAAAAACTGGCAAACGAACGCGCGAAGAAAGCCAACCTCCATAATAAAAAACTGCGCGATTGCCGGATCCATTTAAACGATGAGCCTCCACTCAAAGGAAAACAGGAAGCATTTGCACTTCAGCAGAACACCACTGTTTTTATCACAGAAGGCGACTCAGCAAGCGGCTCAATTACAAAGGCAAGACTCGTAGAAACACAGGCCGTGTTCAGCCTCCGCGGCAAGCCGCTCAACTGCTTTGGTATGAGCAAAAAAATCGTGTACGAAAATGAGGAGCTCAACCTGCTGCAACATGCTTTGAATATCGAGGACGGCCTCGATGGCCTTAGGTACAACCGCATTGTAATTGCCACTGATGCCGATGTGGATGGCATGCACATCCGCCTGCTGATCATGACCTTCTTTCTGCAGTTTTTTCCAGACCTGGTTAAGAACAGCCACATCTACATCCTCGAAACCCCACTGTTCCGGGTCCGTAACAAAGCAGAAACAATCTACTGCTACTCAGAAAGTGAAAAACAAAAGGCGATCAGGAAGTTGGGCAACAAGCCAGAGATCACCCGCTTCAAGGGACTTGGCGAAATATCACCCGACGAGTTTGGCAAATTTATCGGCGATGAGATGCGCTTGCAACCGGTAATCATAGACCATGGCGATCACATTCAGCACCTGCTTGAATACTACATGGGAAAAAATACGCCGGAGCGGCAGGAGTTTATCATCAACAACCTTAAGATTGAGGAAGTGGAAGAATTGCTCATCACCAGTTAATATCCAGGTTTGCCATCGTGTTACTTGAACCTCGCTCCAGTTGAAATTGTAGTGCTCCTGTACACTTTGTTTTTACCTTTACCCGTTCAGCAATAAACCATTGTTTGTCAGTGTCAGCTCATCATACTCAACTAACATTATCTTACAATTTTTAAGCAATTGAATAAACTCGATTATATCAGGAAGGCAAAGTCGCTGTTCATGAAGTGGGACTTGCACGGTGCCGTTGAACCTTTTAGCAGTGGAATAAAAAACGGGGTTTTCATGTCGGATCTCTCCCGGTGGCGAAAGGAAAACCCGGTGACCGGCTATAATGATTTCTTCCAGGAGGAATGGGATTATGAACGTCGCTACAAACTGTATGACGCCATTGGCAACGGTCATGGATTATACAGGGAACCCCTCGATTATATGGAGTTCGGCGTTGCCGGCGGTGCATCGTTCAACTGGTGGCTGGAGCACAATGCACATGTGAATTCGCGCTTTTATGGATTTGATACTTTCGAGGGACTGCCGGAAAAATGGGGTGCATTCGAAAAAGGTTCCATGGCTCACGCACTCGAGTCGTTAAAGATCAGCGATCAAAGAGCCTCGCTGCACAAAGGATTGTTCCAGGATAGTTTGGTGCCTTTTCTGGCGCAGTATGATAACAGCAACCGGAAGCTCATTCACCTCGATGCCGACCTGTTCAGCTCAACGCTTTTTGTGCTTTCGCAATTGTACCGCTTTTTGAAGCCGGGAGATATGCTGCTGTTTGATGAGTTTGCAGTGCCACAGCACGAGTTCCTCGCGTTTAAAATTTTTACCGAATCTTTCTACGTCAAATACGAAGTGGTTGGTGCAGCTAATAATTACCTCTTTGTGGCGGTCAAGATAAAGTAGGTCAGAAGCAAGTGCGTGGGCAACAGACACTGCAGCACCAATGCCATTATGATACATCCTGGCAGATCATACAATCACATCACAACAATTTCTACCAACCCAGGAACCCGGTTATGATACACGTAGTTTTTCAGCAGGCAGACGTAGCAGTCTTAAGAAAGGCCATTGATCTGGATGCAAGCCTCCAGGGTGATGTGTTTGAAATAAAAGACGAGTTTGCTGTAGGTCCATTGCAGGAGTTGCACACAGAAGAAGGTTGGGAGGCAAGGCTCGAATGGTGGAGAACTATCTTAAAGCAGGCTCCTTATGGCAGTGAACTGGTAGGCAGTTTCGATGACCGGCACACCGTGCGGGCCATCAGGGAGCGCCTCATTGCATCGCCCGACGAGCAGCTGTGGGTCTGGATGGGTCAGAACGGTCACGACGTTTGCGGATACTTCTGGCTGCTTAATGAACTGGCTGGCTTGCAGGGGCGCGTGTACATATTATTTATGAACAACCTACCGTTCATCAACGAAAAAGGCGGGCTGTTCTATCCATCTACCCTCCATGAAATTCTTCCTAAAGAATTTATCAAAGCAAAAAAACTTAGCCGTACCATTACTGCCAGTGAATGGGAAACCGATATGGAAGAGTGGAACCGATTCGCTGCAGATAATCGTATAGTGAGACTCTTGGAGGGTGGAAAAAAAATTACCGGCAGGGAAGCGGATTTTTATGACACAGACATACTGGGGACATTAACAGAGGAGCCACAGAAAGGAAACCGTGCCATGCATCATATTCTTTCAAAGATGAAGATCAAGACCGGGGATGTGTATTTACTCCATCGCATGATCCGGTTAGCTCAGACCGGGCAGCTTGAATTAACCGGCGATCCGTCGAAGGGCTGGAAAGAATTTGAGGTAAAACGCGTATCTGAAACACTGCAAACAGAGCAACCAAATCAAACTTAGCATATGTATAAGCTCATTCGATCTATACCTGTCTTTTTCTGCTGCAGCCTGCTTCAGGCACAATCAACAGCTGAGAAGATAGATGCCCTGGTGGCCGTACACGCAGCAAACGGCACATTTAATGGCACCGTGCTGGTGGCACATAAGGGTGCCGTG
>JBGTIL010000347.1:0-9539 GCA_041745695.1 Chitinophagaceae bacterium
CTCATGAGCAGCCCGCGCAATATTTTCCATATTGAAAAGCTGTCCGGTGTAATAATTCACGCCGCCCCAAAATACGAGCGCAACACTGTCCCTGTGTTGGTGAATGCAATCTATGATAGCCGCTTCTGTAATGGTAGCCGACCCTTCAGCAGGCGCCACCTCTACAATAATTTCAGAGGGATCCAAACCCCTGTGCCGGAGATGTGTTTCCAGCATATACTGGTCGCTGGGAAAAGCTTTGGCTTCACAAATGATCTTGTTGCGTGCGCCCTTTGGCTGGTAGAAGCTTACCATTAAAAGATGGAGATTGACGGTAAGCCCGTTCATGATCACCACCTCGGCCGGGTGTGCGCCCACTACCTGCGCTAATTTTGCAGCAAGCGTGTCGTGGAATTGAAGCCAGGGCGCATCGCCGCGAAAAAAGCCTTCCACTCCTGCTGCAGCCCAGGTATGAAGCACTTTGTCAAGATGCGACCGGGTGCTTCGTGGTTGAAGCCCGAGAGAGTTGCCCAGAAAATAGAGTGCAGGCTGACCGTTATGTTCCGGAATCAAAAAACGTTCTCTCAGCGACACGCTATTGTTTGCATCCAGGGTTCTGGCGCCAGCTAATTCATTCTCTAGATCCATAGTAACCATGTTGTCTTTCCATCGCACACCTTGTTCTGTTGTGTCCTCTTTTTCTGTACATCCGGTGAAGAAGCCCAGCAGACCCACCCACTGCGAAAGCTGATTGTTTAGCAGCATCAGGCACTGACTAAAACCATGCAATATAAAGCCTGATTTTAAAATGTAACTTCTACAGCTGCTAACCAAACAGTGCTTTCAATCGGCTCAGGTTACGGTTCCCCCGTCACCGCCATTATCAAAACAGGTCGTCTTTTCTTTTATCCATTTCTTTGGCTATAGTCCGGGCTGCTGCTCCACTGCCGGTAAGATGGGCAGCTATTCTTTCGTACTCTGCCTGCTTCTTGTTCTGGCTCAATTTAAAAACATGCTCAATGGAAGTCATTTCTATTTCAAAGCCTTTGATCGCTTTCGACAGGTCGGCTATGTAGCTGGCAGGTAAGTTGCGGAAAGCAGCCGGTGATGCCGCGTCTGCTTCATAATGGTCTGTTGTTTCCTGCAAGATCTCAATGAGCTCCGGCGTGTCAAGGAACGATAGTTGACCCCGTGCGTGAACGGTCATATAATTCCAGGTGGAAGCTGTATTCGGGTTGTCGTACAAACGGGCGCTGACATGTGTGTGAGCGCCGGTAAACACACAAAGAGCATTATCGTTGTTTAGAAAAGCTTTGTGATGGTCTGTGTTGCGCATGATGTGTCCGCGCAGGAAAAGCTTGTTGTCGCGCTCTGTAATCAGGAAGGGAACTTGCGTGGCAACAGGCAGGTCGCCAGTGCATCCGATGAGCACGGCAAAGGAGTGCTCCTTCATAAAGGCAATCACCACCTGCGGATCTTTATCTTTAAAATAAGGAATGTTATACATATGTTTTTAGGCCTGGTCCTACTGTCGCCGCGATCAGGCTCCACACCCTTTGTCACCTGTCAAAGGCAGCGAGCAGGACATCTAATTTGAACATAGGCTCCCGTTGTTTACTCTTCTACTACTTCGGCTATATGTTCGCTTCGCATGTTGGCATTGCGCATGGATATACTCCTTGCTACTGCTCCCGCAAAATCAGAAAAGGCTTTTTTTGAATCCAGGTCATCGCTCATCATCGCCGGAACGCCACTATCCCCGCCTTCCCTGATGCTCTGAACAAGCGGAATTTGACCCAGGAAAGGAAGATCATATTCGTCTGCCAGGCGCTTACCGCCATCCTTACCGAAAATATAATATTTATGTCCGGGCAATTCAGCAGCAGCAAAATAACTCATGTTTTCAACAAGTCCGATGATAGGCACATTCATCTGTGCCTGGCTGAACATCGCGATTCCTTTTTTCGCATCTGCCAGGGCTACGTTTTGCGGTGTAGTTACTACCACCACCCCGGTAACCGGAGCTGTTTGCATTACAGTCAGGTGAATGTCGCCGGTGCCAGGGGGCATGTCTATAATGAGGTAGTCAAGTGTACCCCATTCTACGTCGGTCACAAATTGACGCACTGCATTGCTCACCATGGGGCCTCTCCAAACCACAGCACTCTTTTCATCCACCAGCAACCCAATACTCAGCAATTTGATGCCGTAACGTTCAAGTGGTACTATCATTCCCTTGCCGGCTACTTCTGTCATCTGTGGTCGTTCTCCCCGTACACCAAACATGATAGGTATACTTGGTCCGTAGATGTCAGCATCCATCAGTCCAACAGAAGCCCCTCCTGCAGCCAGCGCCAGGGCAAGGTTTGCCGAGACGGTGCTTTTACCCACGCCGCCTTTGCCACTTATCACGGCAATGATATTTTTAACACCAGGCAGCACGCCGGTTTTGTCTACGCGCGTAGTTGTTGTATTGGAAGTAAAGCCCACGGAAACGATGGCATCCCGGTTTACCAATAATTTGATTGCGTTGATGCAGGCGTTCTGCATATGCTCTTTCATCGGACAAGCCGGGGTTGTGAGCATTATGGTGAAAGAAACATTGAGTCCCTCGATGCGAAGGTCACGTATCATGTTCAACGTAACCAGGTCTTTCCCCAGGTCGGGTTCCTGCACATTACTGAGCGCGCCCAGCACTTCCTCGTTCGTCATTTGGAGCATTTGTTAATGAAGTCGCAAAGTTAATCCAAACATTTAAGCAGATTTATTGTTCTACCTTCCTGCTCCCTATTTTTGACGTGATGAACAAAATTTTACTCTTGTCGGGCTTATTTATGTTAGCAGCTGCCACAAGAGCGAAAGCACAGTTCGAAACAGTAAGGGATTCGGTGGTGCAATTGTACGGGGTAGTGATGACAGCAGACAGCCTGATGGGTATTCCGGCTGTGAGTGTTACGATCCGGGGACAAAACCGCGGCACCATAACCAACGACCAGGGTGTGTTTTCTATCGTTGTTTTAAAGGGCGATGAAGTAGAATTCAGCCATGTAACGTATAAGCCTAAAACAATATCTGTTCCACATAACCTCGTGGGCAATCAGTACAGTGTGGTTCAATTGCTGGTAGAAGACACGGTGTATCTTCCGGTGACGATCATCCGCCCGCGACCTTCCCGCGAGCAGTTTGAAAGAGATTTCGTTAAAGCAAAGGTTGCTGATGACAACCTGGAAATTCTTCGCAAAAACAATGACATTGCAGCGCGGCGTGTTCTCCTAAAGTCAACCCCGGCAGATGGAGCAGGAGCAACAGCCATGCAGTTCCGTAATATCGCCAACAAAGCATCGTATGCCGGACAGGTAGCTCCGCAGAATATCCTGTCACCGGCAGCCTGGTCAGAGTTTATTCAGGCATGGAAAAGGGGTGACTATAAAAAAGGCAAATACAAATAGTAGTCCAGGAGCATCTCTCGCTAGGCAGGATGACCAGCATCGCAAAAGCACTTCCATTCTCCAACAAGATTTCAATCCTGACCATTCATGCAGCGCTTGATAAGGAAAGGTCTTCTACGACCCTTTTTTTCATAGGTTTGCCCCACTCAACAATCAGCATGAAAAACATTACAGTGATCGGTGCGGGGACCATGGGCAATGGCATAGCGCACATCTTTGCGCAGGCTAAGTTTGCGGTAACGCTGGTTGATGTATCGCAGGAGCAATTGGATAAGGCGATGCTGCTCATTGCAAAAAACTTCGACCGCCAAATAGCCAGGGGAACGATCACCAGTGGAGCAAAAGCCGAGGCACTGGAGCATATTAGCACCAACAACAGTCTCCAGGAGGGCGTAAGAAATGCCGACCTTGTTGTGGAAGCCGCCACCGAAAATGCACAACTGAAGCAGGCCATATTCAAACAATTGGATGAAGGCGCACCTGCTTCCTGCATCCTTGCCACCAATACCTCATCTATCTCTATCACACAAATGGCGGCGGTAACAAAGCGCCCGGAAAAGGTGATTGGGATGCACTTCATGAATCCCGTTCCGGTGATGAAGCTGGTGGAAGTAATTAACGGTTATGCAACAGCAACAGAAGTTACGGGGCGCATTATAGAATTGAGCAAAACACTGGGAAAGGTGCCCTGCGTAGTGAACGATTATCCAGGCTTTATTGCCAACCGCATACTGATGCCCATGATCAACGAAGCGATCTACAGCTTGTACGAGGGTATTGCAGGCGTATCTGAAATAGACACGGTGATGAAATTGGGCATGTCTCACCCGATGGGTCCGCTGCAGCTGGCAGATTTTATAGGGTTAGATGTGTGTCTTAGTATCCTGGGAGTGCTCCACCAGGGCTTTGGGAATCCTAAATATGCACCTTGTCCCCTGCTAGTGAATATGGTAACCGCAAAAAAATTGGGTGTCAAAACAGGTGAGGGGTTTTACACCTATGTTCAGGGAAATAAAGACCTGGTTGTAAGCCGTCGTTTTGCCTGAGGCATTGTTTTGTATCAAGCAGCACCGTTTTACCGTAGCATCTGGACCATGTCGCGTTTATGTACCCGATCTCCGTTTTTTATATTTCCTGGCGGATTTCCAAGCCCTGCAACATCCGAAACTGCTGCAGACATTCTTCTTCGGTAGCGCGCGGCAACCCGACAGACATGTTGCAAAACAAAACCGCTTCGGTTGCTAGGATCGTGCAACCACCTCTCTTCACAATCATCATCACTTCATTCATCAGCGTATAATTAAATGTTAGCTGATAAAATACTAGCACGGGTTTCTGGATAATGGGTGTCAGCTGCAGTGCGAGAGAGCTGACCGTTTTATAAGCATTAGCCAGTGCAGGCACGCCCAGCAGGGTGCCGCCAAAATACCGAACCACCACAACGGCTGCATCGCACACTGCCCGGCTATCAATTTGTCCGAGGATGACCTTGCCTGCAGTGCCCGCGGGTTCGCCGTCATCCGCAGATCTGAAATTATTTTTATCCCATCCAATCCGGTAAGCAAAACAATGGTGAGCGGCTTTGGTATGTTCTTCCTTCAATTGTTTTAAGCGGGCTTTGAATTGAAGAACGGAGGCAATGGGAAAGGCAAATCCCAGGAACTTACTGCCCCGGTCTTTGTACTCGGCCATTGATGGCAAATCAATGGTATTGTAAAATTGGGGCTGTTGCATCGTTGTCTGGATTAAAATGATGTTACGTCTCAACCAAATGCAATCAGCGCTACTGCCGCCAGCGACAATATAATTCCCAACCAATTAGTGCCGGATAATTTTTCACTGAACAACAGGGCGGCAACCACGGAACTGAATAACACAATGCCCATATTATTAATTGGAATAACGGCTGAACTATTGCCGGCATACTGTTCCAGTACGCGCACCAGGCACCAGATAGAGAAATAATTAGGTACGCCGATAGCTATGCCTGCTACGATACTTCGGGTATCGAACTTCTGCTTTTGGATGAGTACACTAAAAGCAAGGATGATGCTGCCGATAAAACCGGCTGTTCCGAAAGACAACACCAGGAAATTATTGCTGTTGCTGCTGTTTAGGTGCGTCTGCTGTACATGATTGAGCAGGGCATCAAGTAAACCACTACCTAAAAATAAAATGGCGGGAAGTAAAAAAAGTAAACGACTTGATTGTTTTTTTTGGGTGAAGGCCTGGTTGTGGGCAGGCGGCAAACAGGTGAAAATAACAGCAACAACCGCTACAACGATGCCTGCAATTTTGACCCAGGTTGCGGATTCATTATAGAGATAGAGGGAGAAAGCAAAAGGTATCACCAGCGATAACTTATTGGCGACCGACGACACTGCCACACCGATCTTCTGTGTGGTAAGTCCGATGAGATTGAATAGTACGATGTAAAAAACGCCCATCAGCAAGGCCCACTTCAGCCACGACTCCTCCATTACTGCTCCTGCTGCCGGAAGTGGACCCTGTATAACCAGGCCGGTGATAACGCAAGTGATATAGTTGAAAACGATGGAAGGGAATAAAGGAATGCGGAAACGCTCCAGGACCTTGAATGAAAGAGTGAGGTAAGAAGAAAATAGAATCGAGCCCAGTAAATAGATCAAAGCAGTTGGTATTTAATTAGCGTTCACTTAGCTGAAAGGATTGATATAAGTTTGAATGAGGTCATCTCCGACCTCCCTGGTTTTGCGCGGTGTTCCTTTCCCCCACTGCGGTGCTTCAACACCAGCTTCCACAACCAGCGCGGTATTGGTTATCACCCGGGCTTCGTCCCAGGCACTCGCATCGATGCAGGTCTGAAGCAGGCGGGCGCCTCCCTCCACAAGAACGCTTTGAATTTGCAGGTTATGAAGTGTAGTCATCAGGGAGGAAACGAAATCTTCTCCACCATCCAGCGCCACAAACCTTAGATTGCCTTCTTCCCCATTTTTGATTTTATTCAAAATGATGGTAGGCACAGATTTATCGAAAACGCGGAGGGTGTGTGGCAACCGCAGGTCGAGGTCAAGCACCAGCCGGAGCGGCGATTTCCCCGGCCACAACCGGGTGGTTAATGAAGGATCGTCCACCGCCGCTGTGTTGGTTCCAATAAGGATGGCGGCTTCCTCACTTCGCCAGCGGTGCACCAGCCGGTTGGTAAGAGCACCACTGATATGAAGGCGCTCCGCAGACCGGGAACCCATCATTCCGTTTGCGGTTTGAGCCCATTTGAGAATAATGTAGGGCCGATGCTTCTGGTGAAAAGTGAAGAATCGCTTGTTCAATGCAAGCGCCTCCGGTTCGAGGGTACTTATAATAACTTCTATTCCGGCATCAATCAATTTCTGAATGCCCCTGCCAGCAACCTCCGCAAAAGGGTCGCTGCAGCCAATGGTTACCTGCCGGATGCCGGCACGGATGATCAGATCCGCACAGGGTGGGGTTTTACCGAAATGGGCGCAAGGCTCCAGCGACACATACAAATGGGCACCCGGGATTAAACCTGCCAGTGTGGGATCAACAGATTGCAAACAATGCACTTCGGCATGAGGTCCGCCGAACTGCTGGTGATAGCCTTCTCCAATGATCCTTCCATCGTGCACCAGCACAGCGCCCACCATTGGATTGGGCGCCACGGAACCTTGTCCGAGTGTTGCCAACTGCAGGCAACGACGCATGTATGTTTCGGCTGCTGTCAATTGGTGTAAAGCGGCAAAAATAGGGAACATGGATTAAGTTTGCGAAATGAACCAGGGTGAGGCAAGACAGTGGGTAACAGAACAGATACAGGGAGTCTATGCCGGGGGTGAAGCCAGGAACATCGCAACCCTGGTGATGGAAGCAATAACCGGCCTGACCAGGGAAACAAGCCGTAGTAAGAAAGAAGAATTGCTGCCCGCCCAGTTAGATACTCAACTAACGGAGATCACTAACCGACTTCTTTTGCATGAACCGGTGCAGTACATACTGGAGCATGCCTGGTTTGCCGGTTTAAAACTGTACGTGAATCCCAGCGTATTAATTCCGCGCCCGGAAACAGAAGAACTGGTGCATTGGATTGTTCAGGATATAAAAACTCTTGCACTACCCGTACTCCAGCCGTCCGGAGGTGGCGCAGACAGAACAGGCTCCTTAAAAATCGTAGACGTTGGCACCGGGAGCGGTTGCATAGCCCTGGCACTGAAAAAGGCTTTGCCGGGCGCAGAAGTTTGGGGTTGCGATAAAAGCGAAGCTGCGCTCAATATTGCGCGGCGGAATGGTTCTGAAACCGATCTGCGGGTGGACTTCCAGGGTATCGACTTTCTAGAAAGCACCCAACATTCTTTGTTGCCGGCAGTAGATATTGTTGTGTGCAACCCTCCCTATATTCCCCTGCGCGATAAGCACAGCATGGCGGCTAATGTGGTTGATTTCGAACCCCACCAGGCCCTGTTTGTTGCTGATGAAGATCCACTCATCTTTTATCGCGCGCTGGCAAATTTTGGTAAGCAGAAGCTGCACCCCGGTGGATGTATCTATGTAGAAATAGAAGAAAACAGTGGCACCGATGTGGTAAAGCTTTTTGAAGAGGCGGGCTATAAAAATGTAGTGCTGAAGCAGGATATGCAGGGGAAGGACAGAATGATAAGAGCAGGTGCACGTATCCGTTAGACCTGATAATTGGAAAAGTTGTTGAATAGAAAACCCGCTTACTGCGCGCTTTTGTCTACAGCAAGCACTGTACGGGCGCCCATATCGCGGGCAACCCGCATCACACCCACTACATACTCCAGGGGCACCGTTTTGTCGGCGTTGATCACTACAGTTGGGTTGAGCGAATCTTTGAGGATAAATGGAAGTAATGCTTTTTTCATGGCAGAATCACCAACCACTTTGGTTGTTCCTACAAAATAGTTCTTGTCTATATCTATCGACACCACAACGCTTTGTTTTGCTTTAGTATCGCTTTTTGCCTTCGGCTGCGAAAGCTTGATCACATTGGGATTAGCCAGTGTGGAGGCGATCAGAAAGAACATGAGCAATATAAAAATGATATCGTTCAGTGAATCTGTAAAAACTTCAGGCCCTTCCTTATGTCGTTTCCGTAGCTTCATAGGGTTACTTGGTAGGTTCTTGAAGGATATCGAGGAAATCGGAAGAAGCCACCTCCATTTTGTTCACCGTTTTATCGATCTGCGTTTGCAGGTAGGTGTAACCGAGGTAAGCAATCAGTCCAATGATAAGGCCGGAAATGGAAGTCACCAGTTTGGTGTATATACCTCCGGCGATAGAACCAATCTCCAGTTCATTGGTAGAATTAATTTGAAAAAATAATTGCATCAGCCCCGACAGGGTACCCACAAAACCGAAAATAGGTGCCGCCCTTGAGATAACCGACAGCACATTGAGGTTGCGTTCCATATTAAACATCTCCTGTTGGGCAACGCTTTCCATGCTGGTGTCTATGGCATCGATCGGTTTGCCTATGCGTTGAATACCCTTGGTAATGATGCGGGCAACGGGGTTATTGGTGTTTTTGGAAAAGCTTTTAGCTGCGCTCACATTACCGCTCACAATATGATCGCGAATGATGTTCATAAAATTTCCATCGATACTTGCTGCATGCTTGATGGCAATGGTGCGTTCGGAAAAAACAAAGATGGTTGCCAGCAACATGATCGCGAGGGGTATCATGACCCAGCCACCCATGACCAGTATTTCCCAGAAACCCAATTTTCCATCACTGTTCAGGTCGCCCTGCAATACGGTATTGGCAGCTGCGGCAAGTGTATCGGTTCCTATCTGAAGCAGGTCTAACATGGGATTTTTCTTTTTGGGCGTAAATGTAGGATATGCAATCGAATGTGCATAACGCATCGCAACAGCGAATATTGTCGCTGTGTGTTAAGACGAAAGCGTCGGTCTTCAGATTAGTCTTTTCCCGGGGGAGCTGCAGCAGCGTTCCGTAAGACAAAAAACGTCCTGTCGGTTATACTACGTCGAATGTACACCAACCTCCCGAACGCAGGTATCGGCAACCACTGGGGAGGTCTTGTCTGGATGTGAATTGTAATTAAGGTTGTTTGTTTCTTTGTCCCTGCTCGTAAT
>JBGTIL010000348.1:0-1907 GCA_041745695.1 Chitinophagaceae bacterium
TATGACATTACTATTCAGTGGAACGCGCGAGCCCGCCGCATCCTTTCGCCATTTGTTGATTTTTGGTAAAGAGGAACATCCTGCGTTGTTAAAAGAGCAGCTACAATTGCTTGATAAATCTTCAGACGGTGTGGAGGAGAGAGATATCCGGATAAGCATTATTGAAAAGGGCAATCTTTTATACAAGAAGCACAAAGTGCAACCGGCGCAGTTTACCGTCATTCTTGTAGGTAAAGATGGGGGTGAGAAATACCGGACAAACAAACTTTTACCTACGGAAGATCTGTTTGCACTGATAGACGCCATGCCCATGCGAAGAGCAGAGATGGCAAAGCCCCGCCGGAAATCCTGATGCATTCTTCAAAAAAACCAGCAGCTTGATTTTTTAATGTATCAGGCTGGCTGTTCCTTTTAGCAGCACTTCTTTATTCAGGATGATCGCTTTGATCATCAAGATGAAAATGCCCGAATTCATCAGAATGGCAGGTAGTGCGGTCACAAAATGCTACCGCACCCGGCGACGGGAAAACAATGCGGTAACAAAATGTGACGGCATCGCAAAGCAAACGCTACATGCTTACAATACCCTGTGCCTTTACAGAACAGGGCGTAGCTACGCTAAGCGGTATACTCAACTCAGGCAAAGCGATCCAAATGAACATTGCTATCATAAGGGCTTTTATAGCAGTGCGAAGGGTTTTGCTACATCAAAGTGATTTGAAAGAACAACTGAAGGAGATCAAAAACCAGTTGGGTGAACACGATGTACAACTCAACCAGATCTATGATGCCATAGAAAAATTGCTGGATAAAAAACTTAGACAAAAAAAATGGCGAGACCGTGAACGGATCGGTTTTAAAAAAAGAGGAAAATAACCAGGAGAAAGAAGATTGTTACCACCATACCGGGTCTCCCGAGATGGCGATGAGTGGAGGAAGTGGTTGTAAACCAATTCGATCATTCTGGCTGTAATAAACTTTTTGATGCCTGCCTCATCCGCTTGAATACAAAGATGACCAGCAGCATGCTCACCAACAGGATTAAAAGGCCAATCTCCTGGCGAACATTCCTCAACAGGTAAGAAAGAACCAGTATCATACCATGCACGGTGCAAATGAGTTTGGCGGTAAAACTATGGCTCCACCCATTGGTAGTCAACAGGTGATGAATGTGTGTTTTATCGGGAACGAAAGGCGATTTACCTGCCGCCATGCGCAGTGCAAAAACGCGAAAAGTATCAAAGACCGGTATCAGCACAATACCTGCCACAAAAACCGGCGCATGAGGAATGATCGGCTGTGCCGAGGCCATGGTTACATTTAAAAAACGGATGCACAGAACAGACACAACAAAGCCCAGCACAAGTGAACCTGTATCTCCCATGAAGATCCGGGCAGGATTGAAATTATAATAGAGAAATCCCAGGAGACCACCAGCTAGCGCAAAAGCAACGAGGGCTGTATTGGCATCGTTGCCAATAGTTAAAAACAGTCCCAGCATTAGCAGGCTCATAAAGCCCAATCCCCCTGCCAGCCCATCTATACCATCAATTAGGTTGAAAGCATTCGTGATACCAACAATGACAACCACCGTTAGTGCATACTGTACTGGAAGGGGAATAGCAGTGAGACCTAAAATGCCATTGAAGTCTGTAATACGGCTGCCGCTGAAAGCGATCAACGCGGCAACTGCCAGCTGGATAACGAATTTGTTGCGTACCGATATGTTGTGCAGGTCGTCCAGGATACCCAAACCAAAAAGTACCACTACCGAAAAAAAGAAAGCAATTACAAAAAGATCATCTGTAAATCGGTACCAGAGCAAGCAGGCTACAGCCATGCCAATGCACACTGCAATGCCTCCCATGGTTGGTACAGGCTGGTTGTGTTCCTTGCGCAGGTCGGGT
>JBGTIL010000349.1:0-17560 GCA_041745695.1 Chitinophagaceae bacterium
AGATCCCCGCTACCGAACCAATATCAGGGTGGTGACCGAAAAACCCTGGACTAATTTGTTTGCCTATAATATGTTTCTGCGTCCGGAGGAAGAAGAACTGGATGACTTCAAGGCTGACTGGCATGTGATCTCCGCTCCAGGTTTGCAGCTCGATCCCAAAGCTTGTGGTACGCGCCAGGGGAATGCGGCTGTAGTTTCTTTTAAACAGAAAACCATTTTAATTGCAGGCAGCGGATACACCGGAGAAACCAAGAAAGGCATTTTTACTGTACTGAATTACCTGCTTCCCTTTGAGAAAGGAGTGCTTAGCATGCATTGCAGCGCCAATATGGGCCGCCGCGGCGATACTGCCATCTTTTTTGGACTTAGCGGTACGGGCAAAACCACGCTCAGTGCCGATCCCAACCGCCAGTTGATCGGCGACGACGAGCACGGCTGGACCGAAGACAATGTTTTTAATTTTGAAGGGGGCTGTTATGCCAAGCTTATTGGACTCAGCGCAGATAAAGAACCCGACATCTACCATGCTATCCGACCGGGAGCAATTGTGGAAAACGTGCAGTTCTTCCCGGGCACCAACACAATCAATTTTGACGACGGATCGATCACGGAAAACACCCGCGTTTCCTATCCCATTCATTTTATACCGAATGCCCACGAACCGTCGATGGGAGGCATTCCAAAAAATATTTTCTTTTTAACCTGCGATGCTTTCGGCGTGTTGCCCCCAATATCTCGTCTTACCTCAGGTCAGGCGATGTACCAGTTTATGTCGGGTTATACCGCGAAAGTAGCCGGCACCGAAGCTGGTGTAACAGAACCCAAACCAACCTTCAGCGCCTGTTTTGGAGCTCCTTTTTTACCCCTCCACCCGGGCAGGTATGCCGAAATGCTTGGGGCCAAAATAGAGCAACACAAAGTAAATGTATGGATGGTGAACACCGGCTGGACGGGAGGACCTTATGGCATCGGGCACCGGATGAAACTGGGTTTCACCAGGTCTATGATCACAGCTGCATTAGAAGGGAAGTTGGACAATGTAGCCACGATGACGGACCCTATTTTCGGTCTGGCTGTTCCCCAGTCTGTTCCAGGCGTTCCTTCTGAACTCCTCAATCCACAGTCTACCTGGTGTGATAAAGAAGCTTACACCCAAAAAGCAAAATACCTCGCCGGTCTTTTTGTAAAGAATTTTGAAAAGTACACATCTGATGTATCAGCGGAAATCAGGGAAGCTGCACCAAAAGTGTAAGTAGGTCAACGATAAAAAAGGCTGTCTTCCTGTTTGGAGATAGCCTTTTTTATGTAAACCCCGGTCTCCCGGCTACTGTAAAGCACACGTAGGGGTTTAATCTGGCGAAGGCAATACAGAACGGCCATTTTTTCATTTTTTATTAACGAAGGCCTATTTTACTATGGATAATTTCTGCTTCTAACCTCCGTTATATCATACAACATGAGGAATTTAATCCAGATCGTTACCCTGCTGCTGCTCACCCTACCCCTTTCAGGCTTATCACCGGAAATGGAACCCACAACCACAAGGATAGCTGCCGCAGCTAAAACAGATAAAAAAGAAGACAAAGAATTTATACCCTGGCTCCACGAACGTATGCTTGAATGGGAAGATTTCCAATCTGCTCCCAACCGAAAAAGCGATGCAGTAGCATCTACCAGCACCTCACTCGGACTGGCTTACCAGCTTAAAAATCGCCAGCTTAGCTTTAGCATCACCTGTGCTTTTTCAAAATCCAAATCCTGGGGCACGCTGAAAACAGATTATATTCTTGCCCATGAACAAGGACATTTTGATATCACAGAAATCTACGCCCGCAAGTTGCACCAGGCCCTCTCGTTTTATAGGTTCAATCCAAAAACTTATGGACAGGACATCAACCGGATCTATCAGCGGATAGTAAAAGAAAAAGAACACTTTCAAAACCTGTATGATGGTCAGAGCGACCATAGCCGCAATAAAAGAATACAAGCGAACTGGGCGGAAATTATAGACACGCTGCTTGTAGAAACCGAGCCATTCGCCAACTATCCCTGAGTCAGCATAGCAATCCGGGTAGTCGTTCAGAATTAATTATGCAATAAGAAATTACAGCAATTCGGGCAGTATGCCCAACGGCTCTTGCGGATAAAGCGTATATTCATAATCACTAAACTGGATGGCATGAAAAAAACTTACATCCTTTATTTCGTGGCGGCTTTCCTCTGCGCTGTTGCTGCCGTTATCAGTTTTACAAATCACCACAACCTCAGGGGGTCAATTGCGCTGGCTGGCTTCCTGGCAACGTTACTTTCCGGCATCAATTACCGTAAAAAGAGTAAGATCATATAAATTAAAACAGCCCGTAAAGTTGGGCATCGATGTTAGAGATGATCTTCCCAAGATCCTCACTGCTCTCACCAAATTTATTATCATCGCCGTTAATGATTAGTAAAGGTCCTTCGGTGTAATTTTCAATCCACCTGTTGTAGTACTCGTTCAGTTTTTTTAAGTAATCCAGCCGGATGTTCTCCTCATAATCTCTGCCGCGCTTTTGTATCTGTCCTACAAGCGTAGGTACTGTCGATCGGATGTAGATAAGCAGATCCGGTGGCTTCACCAGTGATTTGAGGGTTTGAAAAAATGAAAAATAATTTTCATAGTCCCTTTTACTCATAAGGCCCATGTCGTGCAGGTTGGGGGCAAAAATGTGTGCGTCTTCATAGATTGTGCGATCCTGAATTACCGTTTCGGTACCCTTATGAATTTCGAGGAGTTGTTTTAAGCGGCTGTTGAGAAAATAGATCTGCAACTGAAAGCTCCACCTGGGCATATCCTCATAAAAGTCGTTGAGGTAAGGATTGTGATCTACATCTTCAAATTGCGGAATCCATTTGTAGTGTTTACTTAATTGTTCTGTAAGTGTGGTTTTTCCAGCACCTATATTGCCGGCAACTGCTATATGTTTGGGCTTCTTGTTCTGTGACATGAGTAGGACGGTCTATAAGTTTGAGGATAAAGACAAGGCGCACAATTTAGAATATTGAAAAGGAATATTTTAATTTTTGTCCGGATACAGTATAGGGAGCAAACAGTTCCTGTGTTGACCAGACAAGATTTCAGAGATAATTAATACCAATCAACTCCCTCACTTCGTCAACGGTTGCCCGGGCGCTGGCTCCTGCCCTTGCTGCGCCGCTTTCCAAAACATTCTTAAGGTAAGCGCGATCGTTACATATTTCGAGGGCTCTGGAGCGAATGGGTGCAATGAAACGGACCATATCTTCAGCCAGCTTGTTCTTCATGTCGCCGTAACGTATGGTGCCTTTGCTGAAATCATCAGAAAATTGTTGCACGACTCCCACGTCGCTAACCAGCGCCATAAGGTCGAATAGATTTTGCACAGATTCGGGACGGGAAGAAGACATGGCAGTTGTGCCACCGTCTGTTTTCGCCTTGGCTATTTTTTTTCTGATCAATTCGTCACTGTCGGAAAGGTAAAGTGTGGCCAGGTTGTTCTCGCTTTTGCTCATCTTACCAACCCCGTCGAGGCTGGGTACTTTTATAAGGGCGGCGCCGTAATTAAAAGCCTGGGGCTCCGGGAACAAAGGACCGTACCGATGATTGAATCTTTGCGCGAAGTTGCGCGCCATTTCCAGGTGCTGTTCCTGGTCTTTACCTACTGGCACATACTTCGCCTTGTGAATAATAATATCGGCTGTTTGCAGCACAGGATAAGTAAGCAGACCTGCATTTACATTTTCAGGTTGCTGGCGCACCTTGTCTTTGAAAGAAGCAGTCTTCTCCAATTCGCCTTTATAAGCCAGCATATTAAGATAAAGGTAGAGCTCTGCCACCTGGGGCACGGCACTCTGAACGTACAAACAAACTTTATCCGGGTCGAGGCCTACTGCGATGTTCTCTGATACAACACGCAGCACACTTTCGCGGAGCTCTTTTGTATCAGGGTGAGTGGTGAGTGAATGCCAGTCGGCTACAAAAAAATAGCAGTCATATTCTTCCTGCATGCGTACATAATTACGCATGGCACCAAAGTAATTACCCAGGTGTAAAAAACCGGTGGGGCGAATGCCGCTAACAACAATTTCTTTTTGTTTCGCCATAAGCTGGCGAAGATATAAAAGAACAAGCCGTTTGAGAAAATGGGCAGATGCACACTATAGAGCCTAAAAGGCTCAGTTCATTCAGCAAGAGAAGAGGTCAGGATTTCTTTTTATGACTCCAAACAATAAAATCGGTGGCAGGTATCTTATCTACGTTTAATTGCCTGAGTATGGTGACCAGTTGACCCCGATGGTAGGTACCATGATTAAAGAGATGCTGCAGTACCTGGTAAACCGGTTGCTTAAATTGTTCCTTCTTTGAGTTGCGATAGATGAACTCGTGGTTTAGCTGGTACTCATGGGTTGCCAGCAACCAGCTATGCCATTGATTACTCTGCGTTTGAAGGGCGGCTACGGCCTCACCTGTAGTGCCGGTAAAGGCGAGCCCGGGAACCACAACCTGGTCTTCCAGTTTCATGCGTTGCCACCAGATGCTTTCAGAATCCCATTGGTGAAGGATTGTGTTGTAAAGGCTGTTGAAACTACTCACCACTTCGGCTTTCACCGTTTCATCCGGAAGTAATAAGATGCGTTGGAAAAGAAGGTTACTAGCCCAAAGATGATAAGCGGAAAATTGTTGGAGCAATTCTTTCATGAAGTGAATACTTTTGATTTTGATGACACTACTAATTAACAAAGAAGTTTCCTATGCCCGATAAAAACTTTTCCTTCAGTGGCTTTGGTTCAGCTGCCGTGCATGCAGGCCATGAACAAGACCCGCGGTACGCCCATCTTGTACCCATTTATGCATCGAGCACCTATGTATACGATACTGCAGAACAGGGCATGAAACGTTTCAGTGGCGAAGAGGAAGGATACATTTATTCACGATGGGGGAATCCCACTTCTACAGAAGCGGAAAAGAAAATTGCCAGCCTTGAAACTTTTGATCTTGGTATAGAAGTTAAAGGTATACTGCATGCCTCGGGTATGGCTGCAATAGCCACGCTGCTATTGGGTAACCTAAAAGCGGGCGATAAAATACTTACACATTATTCCTTATATGGCGGAACCGATGAACTGCTGCACCGCGTTTTGCCCGACCTGGGAATCACTGCTGTCATCACTGACCTGCGCCAGCTTCAGGGAGTAGAGGACCTCATTAAAAAAGATGCATCTATTAAAATGATGTACCTGGAAACTCCTGCCAATCCTACCATTCAATGCGTGGACATACAGGCGCTGAGCGAGATTGCCAAAAGACATGATCTGCTGGTGGCGTGCGACAATACTTTTGCCACACCTTACCTGCAGCAACCATTCAAATACGCGGTTGATTACGTGGTGCACTCCACCACCAAATTCTTAAACGGTCATGGCACTGCCATTGGAGGACTATTGTTGGGAAGAGATGCGGAGCGAATGAATAACTCCATCACCAAAACCCACCGGTTATTGGGAGGCAATGCCAACCCCTTCGACGCATTTCTGCTGATCAACGGAATGAAAACGCTTGAACTCCGGATGGATCGTCACTGTAGCAACGCTGCCAAAGTTGCTGCCTACCTCGAAGGGCATGCAGCAGTTGCCGCTACAAACTTTGCCGGACTAGCGTCACACCCTGATCACAAGGTTGCCATGAAGCAAATGAAACAACCCGGAGGTATGTTGAGCTTTGAATTGAAGGAGGGGATGGCTGCAGGAATGCGGTTCATGAATGCCCTTCAGATGTGTATTAGAACCGTTTCCCTCGGCACCTGCGACACCTTGCTGTCTCACCCCGCATCTATGACGCATTACGGCGTATCGCAGGAAAATCGTAAACAGTATGGCATCACCGACGGGCTTATCCGGATGAATGTAGGAATAGAAAATGTGGAAGATATCATTGCCGACCTCGACCAGGCTTTGAAAGCCTGATCCATGATAGGGCATCATCAATAAAGAATAAAATAGAGGTCCATGCAAACAACTATTCGCGAAGCAAGAGAAGCAGACTGCGAAAGGATACTCGAACTGGTAAAAGAATTGGCATTGTTTGAAAAAGCGCCTCTGGAGGTTACAGTAAGCCTGGCGCATTTCAAAGAAAGTGGGTTCGGCACAAAGCCGGTGTGGTGGGCTTTTGTAGCGGAAGCAGACGGTGAGATACAGGGGTTTGCCCTGTTTTATATTCGCTTCAGCACCTGGAAAGGACAACGTATGTACCTTGAAGATCTGTACGTGCGAGATGAGATGCGCGGGCTGGGCCTGGGCCAGATGCTCTTTGATCGCTTGCGTGCGGAAGTCGTGACCAGGAAACTCAATGGTATGATGTGGCAGGTGCTCGACTGGAACGAGCCTGCCATTAATTTCTATAAAAAGAATTCAGCCCACTTCGATGCGGGATGGATCAATTGCTCCGTTGGCTAAATTGTCTTTTTTAGCTGTAGGCTCAAGCATCCGGATCTGCGAAAGACGTGGCAGACTATCGATTAAGGTATTGCTTTAGTTGCTTTGGTCAATCCGACGCATAGAGCAAATAAAAAAAAGGGACTGCTCACATTTGTGAAAAATCCCTTAAGATGAAATAAAAGCATTGGTTATAGTACAGTGAATAGCAGAAATAAAGCAAGACCGGCGAGTGCGCCAATCCAGGCCCACTTTGTGCGGGCAGCTTTATTATCATCTGAAATGACGTAAGCTATCAGCACCCCAACTATAGAAAGAAAAAAGCCCAGTGCGAAACCACCAATATTAAAATCGCTTGTGCCCGCAGCCATTTTATTAGCCACTTTATTGAGCTGTTTTGAATTCAGCGTGCCATCTTCGTTGATAGAATTCCGCAACTCTCTTTGTGCAATCTTGAATCCAACCTTATCAAGGAGCTGCATTTTTTTACCTGAAAGCGCTTCGAATTCACTGATCTTTATATACGATAAATCCATCAACGAAATCTGTGCGCCAGATTTACCAAGCGATATAAAAATGTCTGCTGCTTTCCTGGGTGGTTCTGCCAGGTTGTAAGCCGCAAATGAACTTGCCATCACCAGGATGGACACTAGCATGAGTAAAGTTTTTTTCATTTTTAAGTAGTTTATTTCCACAAACTATAAAATTTATCCCGTTTGCCGAGCAGCAACTCCAATTATTTCTCTAGGGTGAGAGGCTCAATGAATTAATTCACACCCTCCACCATTACTTCTCTATCTATCTTTTGTACCAGCCCCTGGAGCACCTTACCCGGACCAGCCTCAGTGAACTTACCGGCACCATCCTGGATCATAGCCTGTACACATTGTGTCCATCGAACGGCACCCGTTAACTGTTCGATGAGGTTCTGCTTAATTTCGTCCTTATTCACCACTCCCCTGGCTACAACATTCTGGTATACGGCGCAGGAAGGCGAGTAAAAATCGGTTGCTTCAATAGCGCGTTGCAACTCCGCCCTTGCCGGCTCCATGAGAGGGGAATGAAAAGCACCACCCACAGGCAACACCAACGCCCTTTTTGCGCCTGCTTCTTTCATGGCCGCACAAGCCAGTTCTACTCCTTTTACAGTACCTGAAATCACAACCTGGCCAGGACAGTTATAGTTGGCGGGTACAATGATCTCCCCGCTACTGTTTTGAAGCGCTGTACAAATCTCCTCAACTTTCTCATCGGGCAAACCCAGCACGGCAGCCATGGCTGAGGGCTCCAAAGCGCAAGCCATCTGCATGGCTTTAGCCCTTAGGCTCACCAGCAGCAATCCATCCTGGAAACGAAGCGTACCATTTGCTACCAGAGCAGAAAATTCGCCCAGTGAATGACCGGCCACCATATCAGGTTTGGCACCATCAATACTTTTAAAAGCAATCACCGAATGCAAAAAGATGGCGGGCTGCGTGATTTGAGTCTGTTTCAATTCCTCCTCGGTTCCTCCGAACATTAAATCGGAGATGCGAAAGCCGAGTAACTCATTGCCCTGCTCGAAAAGCTTTTTTGCAAAAGCGTTTCCCTCATAGTGCTGCCTGCCCATACCAGCAAATTGGGCACCCTGCCCGGGGAAAATAAACGCGTGCTTCATGCTCTCAATTTGGAGCGAAAGTAGACCAATTGATCACAGAACAATTAACTGAGCCGGGAGGAAATCAGTTTTAAGAATTCGTTCCTTGTTACATGATTGTTTAGCAGTTCACCATCAAAGGCTGAAGTAGTGGTGGAAGAATTTTGTTTTTGAACACCCCTCATCATCATGCAGAGATGTTTTGCTTCAATAACCACCGCTACGCCCAGTGGATTCAGGCTTTCCTTGATTGCCCCAAGTATTTGAGTAGTCATTCTTTCCTGCACCTGCAGCCGGCGTGAAAACACGTCAACGATGCGGGCCAGCTTACTCAAACCAGTGATATACCCGTTGGGAATGTAGGCAATATGGGCCTTTCCGTAAAAAGGTACGAGGTGATGTTCGCACATGGAATAAAGCTCAATGTCTTTTACGATGACCATTTCACTTACTTCCTCTACAAACCGGGCAGAATTTAAAATAGCCACTGCATCCTGCTGGTAGCCCTGTGTCATAAACTGCATCGCCTTTGCCATGCGTTCCGGGGTTTTCAGTAATCCCTCCCTTTGTGGATCCTCTCCTATCAGCCCGATAATATTGGTGTAAGCGCTGCTGAGCCCTTCCGTTATGTCCTGGTCGTACTCTTCCGATTTTGTATATGCCATTTTTTACTTAGGTTTAAAAATACAGTTTGCCGGGCTCCAACCGTCTTACTTATGTCACCGGGTATTCCACGAAGTTTCGGGGTGTTTCGTATAAACGGATAAACAGATCAAGATCGGGCTTTAGGTGTGGGCGCAAGAGATTGTAAATAACAATCGAAATGTTTTCGGCAGTCGGGTTCAAATTCTTGAACTCCTCGGTGTCGAGATTTAGGTTTTTGTGGTCAAATTTCTCCAGCACCTGTTCCTTTACAACGTCTGAAAGCTTTTTCATATCCATCACATAGCCTGTGCGCTCATCTATTGCGCCTACTACTTTGATCTCCAACTCGTAATTATGTCCATGGTAGTTCGGAAGACTGCATTTTCCAAATACACTGGTATTCACCTCATCTGTCCAGGTCGGATTGAACAACCTGTGAGCAGCATTAAAATGTTCACGCCGGAAAACCGCAACTCTTTGCGCCATGGGTAATGTTTTATTTATTCACCGAAATACTCTACGTAAATCCGTGGGGTCTCAAACAATTTAATACAATGCAATTGAACACCTGAAGGGAGATAAGGTTGCAATTGCTGCCAGATGCCGATAGCCAGATTCTCTGTGGTGCAAAATTGATCTCTTAAAAAGTCGACATCAAGGTTCAGGTTACGATGGTCAAGTTTTTCTAATATGTTGTCTTTTATCGTAGAACTCAGACGCTTTGCATCCATTACAAAACCAGTTTCAGGATGAGGCAGACCCTTAACGGTTACGTATAGTTCATAATTATGACCATGCCAGTTGGTATTGGCACATTTTCCGAAAACGGCGTCATTCTTCTCGTCACTCCAGGCGGGATTATACAATTTGTGAGCTGCATTGAAATGTTCAACACGCGTCAGATAGACCATCCTTTGCAAAATTTAGTGCAAAGGTAATGGCAGCGCAAGGGATAAAAACCCAATGACCGAGACGGCATGAATACTATATGTCTACAATTCACGGTCAAATGATAAGCCGCATCTAACCAACAGGCGCCGCAATTTCTGGTCATTGTTTCTGCGCAAGGGGTCTCTTCACCGCTCACTCAAACTATTGGCAGCCTAAATTTGCCCATGAAAATTTTGCTTTGCGCAGCTACCTCGACGGAAATTCTTCCTACCATTGAATACCTGAAACAGGCTGCTGTAGCAGATGTATCTGTTTTGATCACAGGCGTTGGATTAACTGCCGCAACCTACAGCATCACCCGAGACTCCCTTCGGCTGGAACCCGACCTCCTGGTACAAGCCGGTATTGCCGGCAGCCTCGACCGATCTCTAATCAACGGGCAAACTGTACTGGTGCGCAGCGAATGTTTGGGAGATCTCGGCGTAATTGCAAAGGAAGGATTTCAGTCTTTATCCGACATGGGACTTACCGGAGCGGACGACTTTCCGTGGAACCGCGGCAAACTATGGCACCCGAATCATTCTTCTCTCAACGAGTTGAACATTGCATGGGTTGATGCTGTTAGCGTTCAGGAAATAACAACCGATGCTACAAGGATTACCTACTACAGGGAAGTACTTGGCGCACAAATTGAGTCCATGGAGGGTGCTGCCCTGCACTACGTGGGGATTATGGAAAAAAAGCCATTTTTTCAGCTAAGAGCCATTTCAAATGACGCAGGTGAAAGAAACAAAAAAAAATGGAGGATGAAGGAAGCAATCGCAGGGCTGAATGAAACGTTACAGCAACTACTCATCAAATTGAACAGTAAATGAAGCTGAAGCTCGGGTTCTCGCCCTGCCCTAACGATACTTTTATATTTGATGCGCTCGTGAATCACAAAATAGACCTGGGTGATCTGGATTTTGATGTGGTGCTGGAAGACGTAGAGACCCTTAATCAATGGGCGGCAGCCGGCAAATTAGACATCACCAAGCTCAGCTTTCCTGCCTTATTCAACAATAGTGCGCAATACCTGATGCTCCAACCCGGGGCAGCGCTGGGTTTGGGTGTTGGTCCGCTGCTTATCGCAAAATCTCTCGCTCAGGTGCCCGACATGGAGCATTGCTCTATTGCCATACCGGGTGAAACGACCACTGCCGCTTTCCTGCTCCAGTTTGCTTTTCCCAGCGTGAGTAATGTGAAGCCTTATTTATTTTCAGAAATAGAAAACGCGGTGCTGAACGGTGAAACCGACCTCGGGGTGATCATCCACGAAAATCGTTTTACCTATGCCCAGAAAGGTTTGTTGAAAGTGCTCGACCTTGGTGCCTACTGGGAGGAGAAAACGGGATTGCCACTTCCCCTTGGCTGTATCGCGGCCCGCCGGTCGCTCGCTGAGGAAACAAGGCTGCAGGTAGAAGAACTGATCCGCAAAAGTATCAGCCATGCTTTTCAAAATTATCCTGTGCTTCCTTCATATGTAAAGTTTCATGCCCAGGAAATGGAAGAGAAAGTAATGAGGCAGCACATCGAACTCTATGTAAATGATTACTCAGCAGCTCTTGGAGCGGCGGGGCAGGCGGCAGTCACCAAACTTCATGAAGCCTATCTAACCCAAAAAGGCAGAAGCGGAACATTAACTTCGCACAACCTTTTTACTAATTAAATTGCCGGCTTAGCCAGGAAAAAAATACTACTACATTCTCCACCTCATGACCAAAATTTTTGTCGCGCTTCTCTCATTTTGCTGTTTGCTAAATAATGCCGCCGCCCAGGAAGCATCAAAAGAAATTGACCGGTTAAAGATTTTTCTGGATTGTGTAAATGCGGATTGCGATTTTACTTTTTTCCGCACGGAGATCACCCTGGTAGATTTTTCGAGGGATAATAAGGCTGCCGATGTATTTATTTTAGTAACGGAGCAGAACACCGGTAGCGGCGGTGAACATTATCAATTGATATTTTTCGGTCAGAACAGCTTTAGCAGGATGCGGGACACCCTTAGTTTTAATACGGATCGAAATGCAACTGACTTTGAAATAAGAGACCAGGTAATCCAGTACCTGAAGCTAGGTCTGGCACCATTTATAGCCAAAACAGCAGCGGCAAAAAATGCCCGCATGGATTTTAAATTCCTTCAACCCGCGGGCGACAGTGGTCAAAATAAAAAAGCCATTCTTACTAAAGACCCCTGGAATTACTGGGTTTTTAGAGTAGGGGTTAATGGTAACGTGCGTGGAGACGCAGTGTACAAGAGTAGCAACCTAAACAGTAGCTTTTCTGCAAACCGGGTCACGGATGAATATAAAATTGGCTTTGAAGGCCGAGTCGGCAGAAACAAAACGGGCTATGACCTTGTAGATTCATCAGGAATAAAGAAGAACATCACCGTAAATAATCACACTTCCCGGGTAGAGCATTTTTTCATTAAAAGCATTACACAACACTGGTCCGCTGCCTACAGTGCGGAGTTCAGGACTAATACTTTTGAAAATATCAAACAGGGCACAGAATTAAAAGCGGCTGTGGAATACAACATCTTCCCATATAAAGAAGTGAACACCAAATTTTTTGCGGTGCGTTACTTCGTAGACGTACGTAGGAACAAATACTTCGACAGCACGCTCTATGATAAACTTAATGAAACGCTGATCGGGCATGGTGCAGAAACGCAATTTCAATTAAATCAAAAGTGGGGCAACACTTCTGTTGGGGTGGAATATCATAAGTATTTTAAACGGGGGAATTTTTTCAATTTGGGTGCCAATGCGCAAGTTGATGTGCGTATCACTGGTGGACTTTCTTTTTTCGTTTTTGCTTTTGGCGAAATTGTGCGGGACCAGCTTTCATTGCTCAAGGAAGATGCAACAGGTGAAGAAGTGCTCACACGCAGAAGGCAATTAGCCTCGGGATACAATTACTCACTCAATTTTGGAGTGAATTATCGCTTCGGTTCGAAGTTGAATAATTTCGTGAATCCGCGCTTTAATTAACCCGCCCGTATTTTTTTAACCTGCGTGATTATCTCCCGAGCCTGTAAACAGCTGCTGAAAAAGCTGACGTGTTTGTTGCCAGGCATATCGCTTGCCACGAAAAGAAACTGCCCATTGCACGCCGATGATAGCATTCGTAAAAAACACTTCTTCAGCAGCAATTAAAAAATCAAGGTCTATTTCGGACTGTGCTATTTGCCAATCCAATTTTACCAATCCTTCTAACACGAACCGTCGCATCACCCCCTCCACGCAGCCGGAGGACAAGGGTGGGGTATAAACAACTCCTTCTTTGATCACAAAAACATTCGTTCGCGATCCATCTGCAATGGTTCTCTTATGGTTCATAAGGAGGCACTCATCAAATTGATACTCCCGTGCATATCGATCTGCCATCACATAGGGCAGGTGATTAGCCGACTTTAAGTTCGCCAGCCCATCACTATTTTTAATCGCCCCGCTGTACAGATCAAAAGTCCATCCCCGCTCGTTCCATTCATAGCTTACAGACGTTAATGCGTTTGCCTCTATGAGTACACCCGGGGCTTCGCCTTCTTCTCTGAAACAAGACACCCGTACCCGGGCTGAGCCGGAACAGTTGTTTCGGGTGCATATGTCTTCAATAGAAATTTGAATTGTGTGTTTCAGGTTTGAAGGAAAAGGAATTTGCAGCAGGTGCAGGCCTTTAGCAAGACGCTCGTAGTGATAATCCCAAAGAAGAATGTTGTGATTGGAAACCCTCAGGGTTTCGAAGATTCCATCACCATATTTGAAACTTCTGTTAGTAGCAGTAAAGATGGGTGTGAATTCGTTGATCAGGTTTCCGTTATATGATACAAAACGCATGTTGCATGGTATAAAAAATGCCCTTCGCAGGGCAGGGAATCACATCGGAAGATCTACAGCTCTAGGCTTGTGCAACAATACCCACCTTAACGGCATACATTACCAGTCCTGCCATCGACTTGGCGCCTGTCTTCGATTTCAGCTTGTCCCGGATTGCTTCTACTGTACGCGGACTGATGTCTACTATATCAGCTATCTCCTTGGTGCTTTTTTCTTCGCACATTAGTTTAAGGATGGTCTTTTCTTTATCGGTTAAACTAACTTCCTGAACTTCAGCTTCCGGTTCGCGGCGGTTACGCAGACCGTTAAGCAGCGCTTTATTAGTAAGATCATTAAAGTAAAATTCTTCCTCATGGCAGGTTCTGATTGCCAGGTAAATCATTTCTGAGTCCGATTCTTTGGTAAGGTAAGAGTTGGCACCTATTTCCATCATGCGTGTGATCATTGACGGATCGTTGATCATTGAAAGCATGATTACCTTCACATCCGGGTAAAGTTTTTTTATTTCGGGGAGTGTGGCATATCCATCCATGATTGGCATCTGAATATCAAGTAGTATGACGTCGGGGCGTATGTGCTTTAAAAGATTCAGTAGTTGCATGCCGTTTTCAGCCTCCCCCACCATTTGAATGTCTTTGTGCCCGGAAAGAGACGTTCTTACGCCGGTGCGGAATAAATGGTGGTCGTCGGCAATAGCAACTTTAATAGGTAAAGCGTCGAAATTTCTCATAAAGGATATTTAGGGTCGTATTGGTGTTCACTGCAATGTTACTAAATAGACCCGTAACGTCTAAGGTATTACTACGCATTCTAGACTGGTGTAATATACGATAACAGGGTTGGAACTGGTTTTATGAGAACAAATGAGATATTTTGCAATTTGACGGGCTTAGTAAAGATACTAGTGGAGCTGGTAAAATTCTCTGGAGGAAAACGGTCAGTTTCACTCTTGTTTCGGTTATATGCCAGAGTTAGTTTTGTTTCAGAAAGTTGATTGACATACAGGTACTTTTCGCCCACCAATTCCTATGAAGCCTCTTACCGTCCAGTAAGTAGTTTGTGTCCAAAATCCATCCACAAACCACCGGCGAAGCACCAGGGTCAATCGGCTTTTTCTTTTACAACCCTTTTCCATATTTTTTAAGAGGTCAGCTTTTGACCTCTTTTTTTGTTGCGTTTCGTGTGGCTACGATATATGCACGGCTATCGCCAAACCGAAAAGCACGCTGGCGTGGGGTGCTGTAAATAGCGGCAAGAGTAAAGCCCGTGCTGGCGAGCATGGCTCCCAGTTCGTCTACAGTAAAAATGTAGTCTACTCCTTTGATGCTTTCAATGGCACCGTCCTGGCGGATGATCGTATGTTGTGATTCTATTCGGGCCGGATGAAACAGGTATTGATTTTCAACGAGGTATTTATAATCGGCTACATAAAACCAATCCTTCTCGCGGAAAAATTTTATGGCAATTTCTGCCAGCATCCAAGTGTTGATGATCAGTACGCCCCCCTCTTTTAGATGGTCGGTGAAGTTTTTTAAGATAGAAAGGGCTTCACGTTCATTAAAAAAAGCAAAGCTATTACCCATGCATACAATGGCGTCGTAAGCGTGGAGCAGCTGGAGATGCTGCAGACTGGAACAAACAGTTTCGATTGGAAGTTTTTCGGCAGCGGCTGCTTCGCTTATTTCAGAGATGTATTCGGGCAGGTTGTCTACCGCCGTTACCTGGTATCCTCTCCTGGCTAAATCCAGAGTATGACGGCCATACCCACACATAGTATCCAGTACACGATCGTTGGTTTGTAAGTTGGCTACAGCTTCGATAAAGTCTGTTTCTGCAGCGGATAATCCATCAGGAATTAGTTTTCGCCAGACCTCTTTATATACACTATTGAAAAAACTGTCGTTGATGTTGCGTTCTATTCTCATACACGGGCTCAGTCGATCAGCTTGTTTCGGGTTGAATACATCACGAGTCCAGCGATTGTTTTAGCGCCTACTTTTTCTTTCATCTTTTGCCGGATGGTCTCGATTGTTCTGGGGCTCAGAAAAACCACTTTAGAGATTTCTTCGGTGGTCTTATCTTCGGCAATACACTTCAGGATTTTTAATTCCTTCTCGGAAAATTTGATTGGATTAGGATAAAACTGCCGGACACTTTTTTTGTGCTGCAGTTTGAGGAGCACCGCTTTGTTAACCAGGTCGTTGAAATAGAAATCATCGTTCATGCAGGTAATGATCGCCTGGTAGATCTCGTCGGGGTCGGTTGTTTTAGTGAGGTAAGCGTTGGCGCCCATCTCCATCATCTTTGTGATCATTTCCTGATCGTCGTACATGGTGAGCACAATGATTTTTACTGCTTCATATTCTTTTCTGATCAGACCAATGGCATTCATACCATCCAGCTCCGGCATCCGGAGGTCCATCAGCAGTATGTCTGGTTGTTTAATTTCCAGCTTATGCATCAGGTCTTTACCATCTTCGGCTTCCCAAAGAATTTTGAGAAAGTCCCGGTCTTTCAGGGCCATCTTAATTCCGTCGCGAAAGATTTTATGGTCATCAGCAATGGCTACTTTTATTAGCTGCGCAGTCATTTGTGTCTTTATTATAGTATTGAATTTTAACAGTACTTTATTGCAGAGTAAAACTACTCAAAAAAATGTTGAATCCTAATGGTACTCTGGCAGCAACGGATTAATTAATTGTGAGACGTTTAAAATCGTAGGATTACGCGGCCGTTTTATTGTTAATCTACCAAATAGTGCGTAAAAATAACATGGGAATAATGGCTAGTTGTGCTCTTGCAGGGACCTGGTGCCGCACCTATTTTTGACGGAGAAAGCAAGTTGATCTGCAGGCTTTATCGCCCCCCCAAATCCTGTGAAATCCCTTACCGTCCAGTAAGTAGTTTGTGTCCATATCCTTCAAAAACCACCGGCGAAAATCCCTGGGTCAACTTGCTTTTTTCTTTCGAACTTGTTTCAGGCAATTACACTCCACAACCACCCCAAAAACGTATCCAATTCTTTTGCTTACACTGTTCAGCTGCCTGAGGTCCGGAAATATTCGACCTTCCCTGCCTTCTCGTTCCAGACTAATTCCATAATATAGCAAAAAGCTCTGCATTGGCGAAGTACCTTAAAAATAAGCGTCTTGCCAGCAGCAATGAAGATTGTTTCACACACGCAAAGCTAGCGAACTGAAGCTGATAGCGGATTTTAAGCTGGCAGGCATCCACAGAAAAAAACATTTATTTCAGAGGTTTTACCTCCTGCACCGGGGTGTTTGCATTATAGCTTTATATTCATTCAACCAACCAAGTGCAAACTCCACCTACATATGTGATCCTCTTTCTGATTGCCGCTATTGCCGCAATTGTTGCTACTATTTCGATTCTCCTGATACTGATCCTGATCAATCAGAAACGGCAACGCCATTTCGAAAAGAGTATGGAGGAACTGAGGCTGGATCATGAAAAAAATATACTCAAAACCCAAACGGAAATCCACGAACAGACACTAAAAAACATCTCCCGTGAGATTCACGATAATATCCATCTTTCTCTGATCATGGCCAAGATGAGTTTATTTGGACTGGCTTTGGAAGACCGGAAAGACATCGCTGCCAGAAGCGATCAGAGTATAGCCCTCATCTCCAACGCCATTACTGACCTTAGTGCTATGTCGCGGAGTCTCAACTCCGACCTGATCACCAGCCAGGGGTTAATCAAGGCCTTACAGCAGGAGCTGGAACGTATCAAGCGGTGCACGAGGCTGGCGGTCGAGTTACAAATCACGGGCGAACCTGTATACCTCGAATGTGAGAAAGAGTTATTCATTTTCAGAATCGTTCAGGAAGCATTCAACAATGTGCTGAAACATGCAAGGGCAAACAATGTGTGGCTCAACATACACTACGAGAACAACTTGCTGGGGCTGAGGTTTAGAGACAACGGGCAGGGATTTGTGGAAGAAACGCCGGGCAAAAACGGAGCCGCTACCTCGGGCTTAGCCAATATTCGTTACCGAACGCATCTGTTTAATGGAAGTGTAAGCATCAAGTCG
>JBGTIL010000350.1:0-5012 GCA_041745695.1 Chitinophagaceae bacterium
CTGCAAAACACCAAAAACAAAGACTTTCTGCCGTTTTTATAAGGCTCGTTACTGCTGTATTTCTATTTTGCTCCCGGTAATTGAGCCACTTTTTGAGATTGTAAGCGATGGCTGCACCAGGCATAAATTTGTTGGCAATTGTTGTCCTCTAGTCCAGATCCGTCTAATGCCTATAAAGTTTATCAACGTGCCCAACACCGGTTCAACAGTAGCCTGCCTGAGCTTCTTCATCCTTTTTGCATAAGGTGTTTGCAGGCGCAGGTGCATCTGATCATAGAGATGTTTATCTACTGTGTCTTCTATCTTTTTGTAATCAGCACGACCGCCAATGCAGGCGGTGCGTAAGGGGCAATTGCCGCAGTCTTTACTACTGCTGCGGTACTGCTTTTTATAGTAGCCTTTCTTGTCTTGGTCTGGGTTTTCTTGTACGGCAATAAAATGCCTTTCTCGCACACGTAATGATCTTGCTCTTTGCTGTAAGTAAAGCCTTCTCTAAAAGATTTATACTGACCAAAATTGGGTATATACGCTACAATATTATTGTCCACACAGGCTTGTAGTGCCTTGCTGCTGTAGCCGGTATCGGCTGCTATTTCTTCTACTTGCAGATCCAGCTGTTTTAAGTTATCGATGGTATTGGTCAGCACTTGGCTCAAACATTCGCTGTCTCTTCTGTCGGCCAGATGGGATTCTATGTTGGTAATCACATGCGAGCTCATATCAACTGCGGTTTGCATGGAGTAGTTTAGCTGGCTGGGCTTACCGGGCTTTACCGATACTCTGGCAACTCTGTCAGTTGTGCTGTAATGCATGTGATTAAGAAACAAATTTTGACCTTCTATCTTCACTGTCATTACCTGTTGGGTTATTTAGAGATTTGCCTTTGGGCATGTCTTTGTATTCCTGCCCTTTCCAGTCGTGATGCTGCTCTGTGCTCTTACTTCTGCTCCTTGTAGTGGTGTTGCTATCCCGGTTGTCTTTCATGACGTTACCGTGCCGCTCGATGGCTTTGCCATACTCGTCATGCTGCAGTTCATCCAAATAATGATGCCCATCTTCAATGATGTCTTTCTCTACTAAAGAATCCATCGAAGCATTCGCTTTTATGTAAGCCGGGTCAATGGCTTGTCTTCTGCCTGAGAGCATGTGTTTACCTACACAAAGCGAGAGCACTCTAGAGAGCAGTGCTTTGAATACTTTTTCTCCATACAGGGCTCTTGTGCGGCTGATTGTAGAATGCCAGGGTAACTCCTCGTCGAGGTCATAACCTGGAAAAAATAAGATGTCTAGTCTCATCTTGCTATGGGCGATGATTCTTCTACCACTATTCAAATTCTCCAGGTAGCCAACCAGAATAAGTTTAAAGAATACCACCGGGTCAATCGATGCCTGCCCTTCACGACCATAGTAGTTTTTAGTGTACTTATAGAGCCACTGAAGGTCCAGGCCCTCTTTCAGCCTTCGGTAAAAATTATCCGCTGGAACGTGGTTGCTTAACTGAAAAGTGGTGAAGAGTTTTTCTGCGTAATGCTTCTTTCCCTGCATACTTTAATCTACTATTTCAGCATAGCTGAAAACAACTATTTTTATACACATGATGTGAGTTGTGCAACATGCACACCGGATTTGCGAAACAGCGGTTGTAGAACTACATTTGAACTGCAACAATGAAGCCTGGCGAAAGAATAGAAGTGAAGGGACAGAATATCAATTGCCGCTGCTTCGCAAATCCACGGCACGTTGTGTGCAACCTTATTTTAGCAGCGTTCAATCTTAAGCAGATAGTTTGACAGTTTCTAATGACGACAAAACCATTTTTTTACTGACGATACTTTTGATAGTTGCCTTTGCATCATGCAACAAACTCACACCTGCCGGCTTTTGGAAAAATTATGAAAAAATGTTTTGTGTAAAAAACATTAGCGACCAAGGACCTTGGGGTGGACACAGAGCGGTTTATTGGAAAGCAAAGCCAAACATTTTCACTTCAAGTAGTGTTCTTGACTTTGCAAATAGGAACGGTTGGACACTTGTTGACAGTTCAGAGTTCACCGAAGACCAAACCAAAAAATGGACTTATAACAATAAATCAGTTTTTCCGCTTTCTCATACAGGTTTAAGTGACACAGCAGCAAGTGTCTCGACTTATGAATATTTTCCAAGATGGTTTAGCGGACACATAAAAATTTACAAATTCAAATCAGGCTTGATAGCTATACAGCCTGGAACTGACAATGCCATTGAAGAAAACGGCTTTGTCATTTTAAATAACGACAGAAGCGAAATGGCAGTTTATCATCTATGGGGAGAGTAAAAGGTATGCACACAACATGCATGTTTATGTAATACTGGCGGAAGAACATAAGCCAATCTTTTCTATCTTTAATGAGCTTCATCAAGATTATGAAGCAACAGTATTTCAAATACCAGTACTACATAAAAATGTTTAACGTTAGCGCCAAGCAGTTCAACAGTCGTGAAGGCTCAAGACCAACACCTTCTTATGCAAGATTAAGTACTTACAACCAGTAGCCTATATGAAGTTTTAAAGGACCGCTTTCCGAAGCAAAATGATTTTCATATCACTGATTATAAAGAGGAACTCGGGGAGCTAAACATATTTCGGATTAGATCTGTTTCGGACCTGAATGGAATTATTGACCGGCACATAGAAAGGGTTCTAAAGATTGACAGTGACCCATTGGATGAAGAACATGTCAAATGGTACAGTGACGAGTACGGAGTGGAATGTGTTCAGGAAAGAGTAAAAAATAACTACTGGTTTGCCTATCCCGCTCTTCTAAGAATAATGCTCGAGCTCGAATTTGGAGAAGCCTATACAATCTTTTCAGAACAACGAGATGGAGTTTGACTACCCGAAGTGCCTGGCGCTAACATGCGCTTGGCAAAAAAGCGGCTGAAATGCTATATTAAGCTTTAAATCACTATTTGGCAGTAGCGCAATGGTTTAGTCAACAACTCTCTACTGTTTACATTCGCTGATTTCCGCTCCAAAATAAAACCGTAGTGTTTTCCAGTAGCAATTTAAACCCCTGCAGAGAGGCGGTTTTTCATCCTTCAATCGCTTCCTGGCCATGCTTTCTTGAAGTTGTACTGCGTCTGGCTTGGGAAGCGACTACAACTGTTTGAAGTGAATTTACCGCCTTGCCTGATCAACCTTCACCTTGAACCTCATCACCATTCGATAATCGAATAGCAGCTCAAGGTAATAAAGTGCGTTATCGGTAACAACATAGTCAAATTCGTATTTGTCACCGTTCCTTTTGAAGGATACAACTTGCTGTTTTTTTAAAGCCAGCGTGTCCGGCATTACAACTTTTTGATGCTTCGTTACATTTTCCCATTTCCACACCGGAGGACTGCGGGATATATTAGAATTTACCTGCAACCACCGGATGTCTTCTCTGTAGTTGAACCCAAAATGAACGGTGTCGCCTTTTTTGGCTGTGATAATGCCTGAAACCGGCGAAACCAGGTGGATCTTTCCCAGGATGTTCCCGGCATAATACGGATTCGCAGCGAACTTTTCTTTGGTGTAATTGGCTTCGAATACCCATTTTCCGTCTTTGGGATAGTGATTCCTTGCCAGGTCATTAAAGGATGTAAGCCAGTAGTAGTCGTTGTATGCTTTTTGAAAGCTCTCGATCTTTCCGGTCTCTTCATTTTCTATGCAGTATCCTGAAGCCCAGGTTGCATCCAACAAAAAATAAGTGCTGTCCAGCCATACAGCATTCCAGGCATGGTTCACCGGACCAGCAATGCCCACCTGATAGGGTTTAGTCTTCGTATAGCCCGCAATGATCTCGGTTTTAATGCCTGCGATGTCGGTCATTTTCTTGAATAACCTGGCATACCCATCGCATATCGCTTCCTTTTTGTTAAGTATGTTTTTAATGTAATCAGTCTCCCAGTCCCGGAAGATTCTCTCACAATTCGCTGAGGATTTACATTCCGGTCCCTTCAGCTCTTTTCCCTTATTCAGGAACTTGTAATCGTAAGCAATATTGTCTGTGATCCAGATGAAGATAGCGCGCACCTGCGATCGCTGATCTGCATAGGGGCCCGTTAAATCTTTTGTCAGCTTGTAAATGTCTTTCTCATACCTAATGGTTCGGGAGAGACTGTCCACCCTAAGGAACTCTTTGTTGGTGACACCGGGCTGAGCAAGGGCAAGCAAGGGAATTATGAGGAATAAAAAGGAAGAGAACGATGATAATCTGAGCATGGATAATGGCAGGGTTTGGCTTGCAGGTGGAGTAGTTTCAATGTCAACAGTACATCCGTCGCGGGGATATAGTGGAGACGTTTACTTTAAGTTATTCTGTTGCTCACGGGTGACCAATTGTTCAGCATCATTTAAGTATGCGTTTTTAAATAATTTAGGTTAGCTGAACCAGATGAATCAATTGTTTCAGCAGCTCAATTTACTGCTTGATTCGCTTTTTTGCAAGGTCTGTTACTTTGTATTTTTGTGTGTTGAAGGTTCTTAGAGCAAGTGACGGCAGGTAAACGAGTTATAGATTTATTCTATTACAGATAACGATAGTACGTTTTAAAGCCTGCCCATAGCAGCGGCTCCTATTAGCAGTCAGCTGCCAACCTAGTGTATCAACCCTTTGTGGACAGCAATAAGGAGAACATCGAATAGGACACTGCTACTTATAAAAGGCGACACGCCGTTGTAGAACACACCTATGGCATCGTAAAGCGGCAGTGGGGCTTCTACTTTATCTGCACCAAAAAAGGCATTAGGAGAGCGAGTGCTGATGTAGGACTGATGTTTACTGCCCTCAACTGCGCCGGTCGATGAATATCGTCTATAAAAATGCGTTTAAGAAGTTCCTGCAAGAAATTTCTTCACTGCTTCTTGCTAGAACGCCTTCATTACAACTATTTCAAGGCTAAAAAGACCTTGCATTCATCCTAACACTTTTAATTTACCCCAAATAAAAGCGGCGGCATAAGGCTTAGAATCATCCTTATTATTGATT